>JAQVRQ010000054.1 GCA_028700975.1 Bacteroidales bacterium
GGCAAAGGGTGGGACGCAGCTCTTCCGCGGATATGCACTTGGGGCCGTTTTCAGATTATCGAAAATGGAAAATATTTCTGGTTCTTCAATCTCCATATGGACCATTTAGGGAAAGTTGCAAGGCTGGAGGGGACTAAGCTGGTACTTGCGAAAATCAAAACTATGACCGGCAACGAACCAGTTATCCTTACCGGAGATTTCAACTATGATCAGAGAGCTGAAGGATATAAGATTATTTCACAGTCAGGTTTATTGAAAGATACATATGAAATTGCAGAATTGAGATATGCATTAAACGGGACATTTAATAATTTTAACCCACAGCAAAAAACCGACTCCCGTATAGATCACATTTTTGTTAGTAACCATTTTAGAGCAATCAGATATGGTCTCTTGACTGATATTTACTGGACCCGGAGTGAGCAGGGAGGTTATATTGTTAGGATACCATCTGACCACTATCCTGTAAAGGTGGAGGTCTCATTTAATAAATAACAGATATGTCATCAAATCAAAATTTTGTAGACTTTGTAGTTGATCAGCTGGCGAGTGTAGGAGATGTCACATTCAAGAAAATGTTTGGTGAATACGCCCTCTTTTCCGGAGGCAAAATATTCGCTCTAATATGTGATAATAAGCTCTTTATCAAGCCTACTAAATCCGGCAGGGAGTTTATTGAAGAGCCGGTAGAGGCTCCTCCCTATCCGGGGGCTAAGCCGAGTTTCCTTATCGAGGATAAAATTGAGGATATGGATTGGTTAAGCGAATTGGTAAGGATTTCTCTTAAAGAACTACCCTTTCCAAAACCAAAATCCAAATCCAAATCTAAATAATACAATGAAAAACCTATTAATTATTGTATCTCTATTATTTACAACCACGCTTTTCTCGCAAAGCAAGGTCTCTATTTCACTTAATAAACCCAATACTGAGCGGGGTTTGAGTGTTATGAAAGCTCTCTCTCTAAGAGCCTCTGCCAGTAAATTTGATCCAACCCCTTTAGCTATGCAGGATTTATCGGATTTGCTGTGGGCTTCAAATGGAGTGAATAGACCAGAGAGTGGAAAAAGAACCGCACCTTCAGCAATAAATGCTCAAGACATTGATATTTATGTTTTTAATAGCGAAGGTGTCTATCTTTATAATGCCCAAAACCATACATTAGAATTAGTTGTTACAGAGGATAATCGCAAAATCATTTCAAATCAGGACAAGGATACCTATCCGCCTGTCATTCTTTTGCTAGTTTCCGATATTGCTCGTTTCCGCAGAGGAGATGATGCCACAAAGGCAGAGTGGGCAGCAATGGATGCGGGAATTGTTTCTCAGAACACACTGCTCTTTTGTGCATCAGCAGGGATGGAGGCTCGTCCACGTGCCTTTATGAATAAGGAGCAGATTAGAGAGTTGCTAAATTTGAATAGTAATCAGCTTCCAATGCTGAATATTCCTGTGTCGTACAAGCAGAGATAGATTAATTCTCACTTAGTCTGTTGATTATATAGGTTCCGGAGTTGCCAATATTTTTTGGTAACTCCGGAACCCTTTTTTATGAGTCACCCTGCAAATTATACAGATTCAACCTTTCAATAGACAGTCTCATTGATGTTTGTTTTTCTACGGAGGGTCATAAGAATAGTTTTGCACTCGTTAGTAATATCAGGAGGAGCAGATGAAAACATTTTAGGTGTTATAAAGTAGTTTTTAAATCAACAAAAATAATGCTCCTCCTAGATATTAATAAGGATAGCGCTTTTATGAATAGTTCGAATGTACTACATATTGCTAATGAGAACGTTGTAACAACTACAATGTCTCACGAGTTAAAGACCCCTTTAAATGCAATTATTGGGTTTACAGATCTTATTCTGGAAGAGGATTCAATTAATAAAATCAAAGATTACGCAGATATAATTAGAAATAACAGTGAACTACTTCTGGATAAAATCCATAAGGTAATCGACTATAATTCACTGGATCACGATAATGCAATTTTTATTGAAAGAGTTCTCATTTCAGAAATGGTGGAGAGGGCCCGAAAAATTATTTCTGCTGAGTTTGCAAAGAAAAATATTGATTTCCATATCTCTACTAATCCTGCAATTATTGAGCATTCATTAGCTCTTTTTATAGATATTTCAAAGCTAGAGAAACTATTGTGCCATTTACTGCTGAGTGCAGTATATCTCAATAAATGTGGTGATATATTTATTGATTTTAATCTTGTTAAAAATGATAATGGGGATGAGTTTCAGATGATGATATCTGTAGATCAGAATCAGTTATCAAAAAAATTGGAAGATGGGATTGGTATCAATCTTGCCATCTGCGAAAAACTCTCCAAAAAGGTTGGTGGTCAAATGAGGCTTCGGCTTAATGAGACCAATAAAACAATTGCTTTTGAACTCCCCATTAGAAATCTGTACCAGGAGGCAGACTTGCCATCACATAAGCTAGTTGTACTTGTCGTGGATGACGATTCAGAGAGGTTTGCTATCGTCAATAAAATGCTTCAAAAATTTTCGTTTCAAATTATAAGAACATCTGAAAATGGATTTATTGAAGGAGCTACAAATTACTTGGACCATATTGGTATCATTGTTTTGAATAATAGTAAATCAATCCCTGGAATTAATAGGGAAATAAAGAATATTAGAGAGAAAAACAAAGATATATCATTTCTGATTAATATGAAAAATCACCATTCCCTTGAAGCATTTTCAGGCAGTTATGAAAATGTTTTGTGGTTTAGACCAACAACCTTAAAAGATCAATTGGGTAAAATTATTGATACACATTTTAGAAACAAAAATATGGCAAATCCATTTTTAAAAAGCGGCTATGACAGAAATAAATAAGAGAATTGGGATAGTCTTTGTTCTTCTAGGAATATTTTTGAGTGCTACGCCATCTAGTGCCCAGGATTTAATACATCCTGAGATATCATTTGATATCTCTTTTCCGGGAGGCTCCTCAATTCTTGAAACAAATTTTCAGAACAACAATCTGGAACTTGGAAATATTCGGGACTTTGTTAATCATAATAAATACAATATTCAAAGTGGGAATTCACACTTTGTTATAGTTTCGTATATAAAGGATAATCAAAGGAATAATCTATATGCTATAAACCGCTCCTCTCTACTAGCGAGTGTTGTAAGGGCCTATTTAAAAACAAGATATGGATTTAATAACTCCAACTTCTCATTTGTCATAAGGCCAGATGCAGAACTTTCTGACCTAGTAAGGCTTGAATTTAAACCATATTCCATAAAACCAATTGATAATCAAGATATTTACTTTGCTTTAAAACCAACTTATCAAGAGTTGGTTTCTGCAATTTCAAGATACAGGTCAATTCCGTATGATTTAAACGAGGAGACGGAAGTGGTTAAAGGTGAGAGAGAAGTTCATATAGAAGAGGAGAGGGTTGTTGAGGAGAATGCGCTGGAGCCCGATGTAAGTGAAAAACAGGTGCAAAATAAAGCACCTTCTCCTGACTCTCTTTCTTATACGCCTATAGAACAATCTGATACATTGGTTAGCGAGAAAGAGATTCTAAAAAAACAGTATGTCTCCTTTGCAGGAATGAAGACAAATCTAATAAATTTAGCTGGAGTTACCCCTCCGGCTATTGTTGCAAAACCGGTATACAATATTACATTAGAGTTTTATTATTTGAAGCGCTCTTCAATAGCGATTGAGGGTTATATATCACCACTGCTGAAACATTCAAAAATTGATTCTGATAGCTGGTTCAAGAGAAGTGGAATTGCTGTTGAAAATAGGATTTGGATTGGGTCTCCTTATAAATATAAAGGGTTTTACGCCGGTCTTTATGGTCTTTACGGGGAGTTTGATATAAGAGATATTGAGAAGAGTGAAGAGGGTGAAACAGGCAGTATTTACTCTTTTGGTTTAAGTATTGGCTATGCTCTTCCTATTTCAAAAAGAATTTTTCTAGAGGCAGGTATTAGGGGTGGCTATCAAAGAGAGACTGGTACCACCTATTTGATACGGGATGGAGGATTCTATTTACTTGACCCAATCAATAAGGCTGGTCTTCGTTTAGTTAATTATAACTTCAGTTTTGTTTATAGATTCCTTGGAAAACAGAAAAATATCAGAAGATGAAGTTTAGAGCCGGAGTCTATATGATAATTGTGGGTACTGTGATTTTGATTAATTGCAGTAAAAGAGAGATTCATACTACCTGGGATAACAAGTACAAGGTTAATGTTAAAACGACCCTTGATACAGATAGCTCAATGGTAGGAGAGGATATATCTTTTACCACGTTCATATACACTAAAGACTCCCTTATAAGAGAGAAAATGCTCTTTTGGCCCAATGATACAGTTAAACTTAGCTCTGGCACATACAATTTTATAACAGTTAACCTTGCTAATGAGGGAGTTCGTTTAGAAACAATGGAGAGATATAGTAGTGCAAGATTGATTATTGATAGTGCTTTATCAAATATTCATACCTCCACAATAAATGAAATTTCTATTCCAAACAGATTTTCAAATAACATTGATATTAAGCTGGAGAATCAGGTAAAGAAAATTAAATATCAGTTAATAATTGAGGGAGAGAGGGAGTCACTTGAAAAATGTATTATAACTCAGCACGGAATATCAAAAGGTTTATATCTCTCCACTTATAATCAAATCTTTGATTCAACCTCTGTATCATCTCTCTCAGCTGAAGCCTCGAATATAAATAACTACACAGGGTCATTTAATCTACTTGGGCTTGATCCTGATCAAAAAGATATTGAGGTACAGTTTTTTTATAAAAACGAGAGTAGTCAAAATGCCTCACTAGATCTATCGTCTCTTCAAGATGATTATATCTACTCAAAAAAAATAATAATGTATATAGATATCCAGAGGGTTGATATTGAGTTTAATGCAATAATCAAATCCTGGGTACTTGTTGACGACAAAATAGAGCTATAATATGAGACTAATAAAATATTTCTGTTTACTATTTGCGACTATACTTTTTTGCAGCTGTACAAAAGATTTTGACAGACTCTTAAGTTTTAATAAAGTAGAATTTGTTGTGGGAACATCAATCGACTCAGACATTCCATCAACAGGAGTCTTTGTAAATGAGATAGTTAGTGAGCCTTTAAATGTGCCTCTTGAGGTTCCCGTTGTTGGTAATATGCCATTTTTTAATAAAGATGGATTGATGACCGGTGACAAACTATACCTAGACAAAAAGAAGAGATACAATATTAGGGCTTATGCCCCTTTTGTCGAGGGAATTAATGCTCGCTCACTTACAATCCCTTTTGAACACGGTACAGATGTTATCTGGGCAAATACCCAATATCCACTAGAAAACCAGGGAGGTGTTATAAACAGAATTCAGCTGGAATACTTACATCTCACTTCAAAAGCCGGCTTTATACTAGCTGATGATCGTGACTCTCTTTCTATGAAAAAATTCAACTTTAACAAAGCAACCTTTACCATTAAAGGTTTTTGTAGACAATTTTTTCTAAATATAAATACAGGAGAATTAATACGTTCAGGAATTGACTCCTCTGTTGTAATAAACCAACCAAATATCTCAACCTGTTTTGCATCTCCCCCTTTTGCAGCCGATTATGAGATTGAGATTGAGATTCCGTCAGTTGATTCGCTATTACCTCCTCAAAGAATAAGCTCACACTTCTCATATTTTTTCAAGCCAGGCCACTCTTACAGGATGACAATAGTTGTAAATACAAATGATATAACCGTTACTGGAGACATTATCAAATGGGAAGCCCAATTATCAGATAACCTTGAACTCTAAAAATATTAAATTTTAAATAATGAAGAAAATACTAATTACTTCGCTGGCAACATTTATCTTAATGTTTTCTTGTTCAAAGAACGATACAGTTCTGAGTATTGGCGATTCAGAACTAGATATTAAAATATCGCTGCCAGCTGATACAAAAACAAAATCTGTTATTTTTGGAACTGCATTTCCCTCAAATTCAGCAATAGGGGTTGAGTTACTGAAATTTTCTGATAACAGCGCATATTCATCAAAGACAAATATTGAATTCACAACGGATGGTTTAGGAAACTGGAGCTCAAGTGAGAACTATATACTAAGTCCACTAAAGGCAAAGGTATATGCATATTACCCATATCAGTCTCTTGCAGATAATACACTTCCTTTCTATAGTGTTCCCATCTCAGTTGAGACTGTTGCAGAGCACAATTCAGATATTGATTATATGTATGCTACACCAGTAGAGAGTGAACCAGCAGCTGTTTATAATGCTAACAATTCAATTAATCTTAATATGAATCACTCCCTTACTCAAATATCATTTATTGTATATAAAGATAATTACAGTGGATCCGGCAACCTCAGTAAATTTTTCATCGAAGATGCTACTCCGGGTAATGGCCTTATCCTTGTAAATAATACTCCTTCTGACTTGATGATGGATATAAGAGATGGGGTTGTAACAGGCGGAATTGAGGGCGTGATTGAAAGGACCCTTTCAACTCCTATAGTAATTGAAGAGGCTACAACTGATCCCCAGTTTCCTTCAACAGATGTAGACCAACTAAAGAGTCAAGTTGTATCAAAAGGGATGTCGGCTTTAATAGTTCCTCCGGGAGCTGTTGCTTCAGGAGCAGTTAAATTCTCTTTTACTATTGATGGCTCTACTTACAGTATTTCTAATACCTCCGCAATTAATTGGGGTAGAGGTAAACAATATATCTATAAAATTAAACTAGCAGGAACCTCATTATCATTAGCATCTGTTACTATTACAGACTGGGAGGCAATTCCTGCAGATGACGTGATAATCCAATAATAAAATAACTATGAAAAAATTATTTTCAATTACACTAATTTTGTGCCTCTTTTTAGCAGGTTGTACAAAATACAAATTCGCATCGGAAGATAAATTCGCCACATTGCGATTATCTCCAGAGCTTAATGTTGCAACCACAAAAGCAACCATTGACGACGCAGTTATCATCAATGAAGATGTTCGTGTTCAAGTCTCAAAGGCAGATGGTACTACACCATATATAGGTGCTGATGCTAAATTTATTCTATCACACGACGGCTCTGTATGGAATATGTCAAGTGCTCTTTACCTCTCCTCTGATAATGCAACCATATATGCATATGCACCCACACCCGTAACACCTGCCGATATAGAAACAGGTGGATACAGCTCTTTACAAATTGAACTTGATATCCCGGCGAGTCAAAATATGGCAGAGCAGGTTGACTATTTGTGGAGTTGCCAGTCAACAACAGCTTATGACAATGCAATTGATATAAACAACACTAATTCAATCGTAAACCTAAGATTGAATCACGCTTTAACACAAGTTGCATTTGTTTTTTATACAGAAAATTATTCAGGCTCCGGAGTAATAAATTCAATTAGAATTACTGATGCTTCTGCCATACCAACGATGGTGGTTAATAAGGATGTTACTAATGATTTAGTTTTAAATATTAACGATGGCTCTTTTTCTGGTGGGCAAACATCAACTTATAAAGAGGTTTTGGCAGTTGGAAGCACAATTGGTCTTTCAGCTAATCCAGGAACTGATCCCGAAGTGCTTAACGATGAGGTGAATGGCTATATTTTGCTTACTCCATTTACTGCAGTCAATAAGAGTGATATTACATTTACATTTAATATTGATAGTAAAGATTACTCAGTAACATTATCAGGAGCGGATGGTATTAACTGGTTAGCTGGACACCAATACATTTACACTGTAAGACTTACAGGAACTCAGATAGATATTCAGGGTGTAACAGTTGCTCCTTGGCAGTCACATTTTGAAGATGATATTGTAATAAACTAGCTCCCTATTAACTATGAGTCGTCTGAGATATACAGCATTAATTACAGTACTTGTTGCTCTCTCTTGCTCAAAAGAGAATAATTTGAGCATTAATGAGTCTGTATTGCGTATATCTCCTGCGACCCAGAATCAAACAAAGAGTTTAGTAGATGATACAAATATTGAGACTAAAGAGATAGGTATTCAAATAACCGAACCCTCCGGCGGTGACTTTTATGCATCCAATAGCGAATTTGGTAACATAAAGCTTGTTAAGCCGGTTGATCAATCCTGGATTACAGAGGACGGAGAGGGACTCAAAAAAGATGTGGTATTAACCAATGATTATGCAAAGATCTATGCCTATTACCCATTTATTCCTGCTAATGTAACAGGGGTGGGAGAGTCTGCATATATGGCTTTGGATATCCCCCGTCAATTCACCTCCGGTTATGTCGAGGATTATCTTTGGGGAGCACAAGCAACAACCACTCCGGGAGGGGCAAGCTCCATTAATGCAACCAACTCTTCAGTTCAGCTAAAACTTAACCACTCTTTAACTCTTGTTGCATTTATTATATATAAGGATGGATATGAAGGTGCAGGAACTATTACTAAAATGGATCTAATATGTAAATCCGGAAATATCTTCAGAGTAAATAAAGAGAGCTCGAACGATCTTAATATGCGTCTCACTAATGGAGAGATTACCGGAGGAGATCTTATTTCTACGATAACAATCACAGATATAAATTCAACTATCTTAGAATCAGATCCTGGAACGAATCAGGACACTTTGCTTAAATACAGCAATATCCAAACCCTCTTGGTCCCCACATCTTTTCCAAAGAAAGAGGATCTCGAGTTTTCAATAGAGGTAGATGGTAATATCTATACCGTTTCATTGGCCGGAACAGATCCTATGCAGTTAGTGGAGGGTAACGCATATATAATTAAAGCAAAGCTTAATCCAAGAATGCTAAATATTGTGGGAGTTCAGGATTGGAGCAGAGTTGAATACGAAGTCTCAAGCGGATATGATGATTTGTGGTTCGGCATACCACCTGTTGAGATAGCCGGTCTGCTGTGGGCACCGGTAAATATGGGTTATGACCCGATAAGTAATCCTTATGGTTTATTTTACCAGTGGCATAGAAAATATGGACAAAAATCAACTTGCTCAAAAACTGCCGGTCCTGTAACGCTTGCAGAAGGGAATAGTATTCAAAATAGTAATACTTTCTATACTATATCTTCTACTCCTTACTATTGGTATGCTCCTCCCGATGACGTATGGAGTACGTTGCCTCAATACAACCCATGTCCTGATGGATGGAGAGTTCCTTCCAACTCAGAAATACTCGCACTTATAAGTGCCGGCAGTACTTGGGTAAATGCCGGAGCCGGTGGAATGAATGATATGGCCGGTCGATGGTTTGGAGGGAGTCATTCAACGAATCATTCAGGGAGCGTTTTTATACCTGCTTCGGGAAGAATAACACCAACGGGTCTATTTCAAGCGCAAGGAGCTTACTGTATGATGTGGATTGCGGATAAAGTAAGTGGGGAATATAAAAATTTACTTTTCACTGATGCCTCCGTTGCAAGTCAGAGTTCATATATTGGAAATGGATTAAGCGTTAGGTGCGTTAAAGACTTATAATATGAAAAAATATATCATAAATCTAATTGTATTGTCACTGACTTTAGCCACAGGGTGTGAAAAATTTAGCTTAATAGGGAATGATAACAAGAATGTTAAAGCTACATTTTGCATAACTACCTCAAATTTTAGTTCACTCTCAACTAAAGCGGGTTTTGAGGTAAACGAAAACACCATCGCTAACCTTTGGATTCTTCAGTTTGACGGACCAAACGATAATTCGTTGCTCACAAAATCGGAGTATAAGGAATCCATAACTGATATCAACAGCCTGGAATTACTTTTAAACGCGGGTACCAATCAACGAGTTGTTTTCATTGCAAATTCATTTGATTCGGGGTTATTCAACCAAGCTAATGCACCAATTAGCAGCTTTACATATTCTCAATTTAAAAACCAGAAAATTTCTGTTTCGGATGAAGCAAGTATGTTCGCCGGGAGCACCTCAAATTATTTGAGGATGTACGGATGTTACTTAGGAGATGTCCCAAATAAGGAGTCGGCAATTATTTTATACAGAATTTGCTCAAAAGTCCATATCAATTACATTTCCGAAGATGTAAGCTCAATTGAAGATGGTGTAAGGTTCAGAATTACATCGGTACAGCTTAAGAATGTTCCCGCTAGCTCCTCTTATATCTCTAATCCTACGAATAGTACAGTCTTTTTACCCCCTTCTGTGATAGACTATCCGGTTACAACAGGTACCTTGATAGGAACCACAGAAGAGTCATATTCAATAGGCGATTACACAGGATCTGTAACATATTATATGCCAGAAAATATTGCTGGAATTAACAGCTCTGTAGGTTCTCAAATCCTTAAATCTATTTATGCACCTGCAAAGGCTACATACTTGGAACTAAAAGGAGAGGGAATTGGAAATGATGGCAGGGTAAACGAATATGCAACTTTTAAATTTTATCTAGGCAACAATCTCACTACAGACTACAATGTAAATTCAAACACAAGTTACTCCTTTACAGTAAGATTCAAGGGGCTTAATATAAAAGATATGCGACTTGAGATTATTCGAATTTCTGATATTGAAGTTATCGTAGAGGAGGAGTGGATATAAGTATAGAATGGAAAATATGAAAAATTATTTAAGTACAATTAAATTGCTCTTTCTTCTCGTACTTTTAACAAACTTCTCTCTCTCTTGTGTTAAAGAAGAATTTGATGAGATTACGCCTAATGAAGATGGCTCTATAGTTTTTATTTGTGGGAATAATAATGATCCTGTAACTAAAACCACATTAAACGGATTAACCACACATTGGATTGAAAACACAGATAAAGTAGGCCTTTTTTCACCTCAGGCGAGTACAACAGC
>JAQVRQ010000055.1:0-7643 GCA_028700975.1 Bacteroidales bacterium
ACAAAGTCCATAAACAATTCAGGTAGCTCCTGGTAGTGCAGTGGGTTGTATACGGATAATGGGCGGATTCCCTTCTCTGCCGGGTTATTTCTTCTGCCCGGTAAAACTGCATTTACCGGTATATGAACAGGTTTGTCCATTGTTATTCCTCTGGCAATCCGGATTCCTGTCTCTGCTATATATTTTGTTTTTGGATTAATGATATCTTCTCTAGTTTGAAGATATCTTACATTTTTTGTTGGTTTTCCATCTACAATCCTCGGATTTGATGATGATACAAAATAGCCCTTCTTGCCACTCTCTGCAACATCGGTAATGAGGTTCCTCATTGGATCTGTATAGAGGTCAAAATTTATTACATCCTCAACCATCTCTTTTGCGTCCTCTGTTGTAAGTGGCTGGAAATTTGAGATAAAAGTACAAGGCGAGGCGATATCGGACTCGGCCTTTTTATCAAAACCTCTGTTTATTGCCTCATCCGGACGCTGGAAAAATCTGCTCTCGCAGTTTTCAAGAATCTTAACGCTTCTGTTTGTTACAAGTGGGTTGAGATTATTCAGTGAGTTTGTTGGCACCACTGTAGATGCGGTGATGTCATCCTCCATCTGTATTTTATCTGCGTGGACATAGTCCTGACGTAGCTTGAATGTGCGCCACGCCCCTTTGTCATCGTAACCAATACGCAAATATCTTGCTGCAATTTTCTTATTCTGGTATTTAAGCTCGTTACCTGGCTGTCCGTTAAGGATATCAACCGAAAAGTGGCTTCTCCAGTCCGCTCCCCACTCCTCTCTGTAGAACCTTTTGACAATAAATGCTATACCTTTAATATATTGTGGGATTGACTCCAACCAGCTGTTGTACTCTTGTGTGAATTCGTCAGATGGTGTAAGCATTTTAATGGCCGAACCCATTGATCTTTTACTGCTAAGGAAGCTTCGGCTTATCTTCTTCCCTTTTGATGGATCTTTAAAGCGGGAGAAGTAATTGTAGTTGATTATCTCCTCCACTTTCAAAAAGTCGCTCTCGAAATCTTTTATAAAGAATGAGCCCGATATAATTGAATCTTCGATGGATTTGGATATCTCGGACTTTCCTCCGCCTGAAACTGTGCAGGGCTTGTGAATAAATACCCCCTCTGCATTTGTCTCTACCAGTCTGTAATTTGAGGTTCCTGCGGCCTTCTCCATTCTGTATTTATGGCCGTTTGGCAGGAAGTATGTTTTGTTGGGAAGAAGTTTGATACTCTCCTCCCCTTTTTTACCTCTGCTCCAGGTAACACTTTGTGTTTTAATGTCAAATCTTGATAGTTCAGGCACGTAAAATATATCCGGATAGTTTCTGTCAACTCCGTAACCCTCGGGCTTCATTTCAATTATCTCCGGAAATAGCTTTGATACCTCCTCCAGACTCTTTTTAAAGTTTTCTGCTTTGGTTATCTGTCCTTCACCCTGGTTGTATGATGGGAATATAAGTGCTCCTCCTGCGTGCTCCTCCTCGGCATTCCCCATAAGGTTTGCTGCGTATGAGATAAATGTCTTCACCTCTTTTTTTGAGTATCCAAAGTAGTTGTCTGCAATTACGGTTACAATAACCCCCTCGTCTGTGCGAGTGGATAGTTTAAAGGCCGAACCGTCGTTGTATAGTTCATCCTCCCTCTCCCAGCACATTCCGTCTCTCTTTTGTCTTTCGGTTGCCTTGGATATATGAGGAAGTCCCACCTCTTTTTTGGTGAGTTTTGTTAATTGTGGTGCAAGGATTATACATCCTGTGTGACCGCTCCAGTTTTCGCAATCAAGCCCTGCATCGTTTGATATATGATATGGAGAGCCTGCATTACCAAAGATAGATTCAACAAAATCCAGATTTGAGACTAAAGAGCCTGGTGCAAAAAATCGTATCTCCATACTCTTTCTTGGCATAATCCCGGTCACCTCCGGACTTACCTTTGGTCTTAAAAGAAGGGATACAAACATCTGCGCCTTTTTGTTACAATCCTCTGTAAAGGGTACGTTAAAAACATCTCCCTCAATCATTGTTGCTTTGTTGAGCAGAATCGCTGCAGTCTTCAAGGGAACAGCCTTTTTGTCGTCGGGGATGGGTAATCCGCCCTCTGTTATATGAAATACCCCTTTGGTTGTGCGTCTGTCGTTACGTGGATTGTGGAGAATACCCTGTTTAACCCTGTAGGAGGTGAGGTATTCCGATGTGTAATCATCTCTCTTCTCAGGAATTGAGAGTTCTCTTGCTATTCCGTAAAAATCTAATGTGAAGGTGAAGGATGGGACCTTTATTTCCGGTACCCCTGCACCCTTAAAATAGCCGTTAATAAAGTTCTGTATTCTCTGGTCTGCCGGGCAAAGATAATCTTTGAACTGTCTCTCTCTCTCCCTGTAATTTATTATTAAAGATTTGGCCAGGCCAAGAAAGCCATCTGCGCCATCATCTTCAAAATCATCCTCTACAAGGCCCAGTGCCTCAAGTCTTAACTTTATATATTGGTGTATATACTCTTTTGTGTTTTGTCTTGAATCTTCGAAGAATCCAAGCGATCTAAGCTCTTTATTCATATGGAGTCGTTTTATGTCGCCATTAATAATGCAAAAATGGTTCCAAAAATACATTATTACTATCTTAGCACTCCTAAAAAAATTGCAAGATGGAGAATAATGAAAATGGATGGAGAAGGACCTTTGCATTTATCTGGACAGGGCAACTCTTTTCTACTCTGAGCAGCAGTATGGTAAGCTTTGCCGTAATCTTCTGGCTGAGCATTAAAACAGGCTCTGCAGAGGTGCTGGCTTTTGCCACAATTGCATCGCTTCTTCCGCACCTTGTTCTCGGTCTTTTTACCGGCGTTCTTGTGGACAGATGGAATAGGAAACGGACAATGATTATTGCAGATCTCTACATTGCCCTTATGACTCTTGTAATGGCAGTGATTTTTCAGATGGGACACGGCGAAGTTAGCATCGGCATTTTGTATGCTCTCCTGGCCCTTAGGTCTATAGGTAGTGCATTCCATATGCCTGCACTTGAGGCCTCTATCCCACTTCTTGCACCTAAGGAGAAGCTTATGAAGGTGGCAGGTGTAAACAATATGATTTTCTCAATGAGCTCTATTGCCGCACCGGCGCTGGCTGCTCTTTTTGTTGCAAATCTCAACATTGTTTGGGTACTCCTTTTTGATGTATTTGGAGCAGCAATAGCGAGTGCTTCCCTTCTGTTTGTTAAGATTCCAAATCCTGAGAAAAGCGCAGTTGTGCACAAGGAGAGAGAGGAGTTTAAACGGTTTTTCAGAGAGCTGGGTGTCGCGCTGCACGAGATAAGGCTTAGGCCCGGGCTTATGTGGATGTTTATTTTTACAGTTTTTGCAAGCCTGGCAATGGTTCCCGTCTCAACACTATTTCCCCTTATGACCATTGACCACTTTTCCGGAGATACATATATGATGAGCGTTGTTGAGGTCGCCTGGGGTGTAGGAATGCTTGCCGGTGGGGGGCTGATGAGCCTTGAACGGTTTAAGTTCAACAAGGTTATGCTAATCAACGCAATGTACATTATTCTCGGCCTTACCTTTACCCTATCAGGATTTTTGCCGGTAAAGGGATACCATTACTTTGTTGTATTTACATTTATTGGAGGTATATCCGGGGCCATCTTCTGGGGTGCATTCTCGGTAGTCCTCCAAAGCTCTCTGGATAGCTCTGTTCTGGGAAGAATCTTCTCCATCCACAATAGTCTTATAATGATACCGGCAATGTTCTCACTTATGGCTACAGGTTTTATTGCAGATTCAATAGGGGTTGCAAATGCATTTATTTTTGGTGGAATTATGCTGGTTCTCATTGGAATTATATCCGGATTGATGCCCCAAATAAGAGAATTTTCAAAGTCTTAATTATTTAGAAATTATACTATCTTTATAGGCAAATAATGGCTTATGAAGATTCACGAATATCAAGGCAAGGAGCTTTTTGACAGGATGGGTGTTCCCACCGCAAAGGGCAAAGTGTGCAGAAGCGTTGAAGAGGTGCTCTCTGCGTATGAAGAATTGGGGCTAAAAAAGGCCGTGGTGAAGGCACAAGTCCTCACAGGCGGACGAGGAAAGGCTGGAGGAATCAAAATTGGAGAAAACCGGGAAGAGGTAGCTGCAGCAGCAAAGGCCATTCTCGGAATGGAGATAAAAGGGCTTTTGGTAGACCGAGTTATGGTTGCCGAGGCTGTGGAGATCGCTTCGGAGTACTATTTCAGCTTTGCAGTTGACAGAAACTCAAAGAGCGTGGTTATGATACTTAGCCGCGAAGGTGGTGTGGAGATTGAGGAGGTAGCCGCCAAAACACCGGAAAAAATAGAAAAAATTCCAATCTTCCCATTTGTGGGAATCCCGGATTTTCTTGCAAAAAAGGCAGCCGCAATCCTCTTTGACGACTGGAAACTGGTGATGCAGGGAAAAGTGATGATCCAGAACCTCTATAAACTTATGGTAGAAACAGATGCATCCCTTGTAGAGGTAAACCCACTTGTGGTTACAAAAGATGGTCGGCTTATAGCCCTTGACGCAAAACTAAACTTTGATGACAATGCACTATTCAGACAGCCGGAAATTGAGTCTCTTTTTGAGCCCGACGAAGAGGAGAAAAGGGAGCAGGAGGCCAAAGCAAACGGATTCAGCTTCGTTCACCTGGGCGGAGAGATAGGCTGTATGGTAAATGGAGCCGGACTGGCAATGGCCACAATGGACCTGATAAAGCTCTATGGCGGAAAACCCGCAAACTTCCTGGACATTGGCGGTAGCTCAAACCCCAGAAAGGTTATAGAGGCAATGAAACTACTGCTGTCTGACAAAGATGTCAAAGTAGTACTAATCAATATATTCGGTGGCATCACAAGATGCGACGATGTAGCAAGAGGTCTAATAACTGCTTTTAATGAGATAAAGACCGATATCCCTATCGTCATCCGCCTCACAGGAACCAACGAAAAAGAGGGGCGCAAACTTCTTGAAGGCACACCATTCCACTCGGCAGAGACAATGGGCGACGCAATTAAGAAAGCGGTGGCACTTGTTTAAACGTTTATTAATATTTAGAAGCATTTACAAATGAGTATATTATTAGATAAAAGCAGCAAAGTTATGGTGCAAGGGATTACCGGCAGGGATGGCGGTTTTCACGCATCAAAAATGAGAGATTATGGAACCCGTATTGTTGGAGGAACATCACCTGGAAAAGGTGGAACTACACACGACGGATTTAATGTTTATAACACTGTTGTGGAGACCGTTAAGGAGACCGGCGCAGACACAACAATAATATTTGTTCCCGCCCCGTTTGTGAAGGATGCCATTATGGAGGCGGCCGACGGGGGAATCAAACTTATAATTGTTATTACAGAGGGGGTGCCCACACTTGATTTCATAGCTGCTCGGCACTACGCCACAGCTCTTGGAGCGAGGATTATAGGGCCAAACTGCCCGGGACTAATCTCACCCGGCAAATCCCTCGTAGGAATAATGCCCGGCAACATCTTTACCCCAGGAAGAACAGGCGTCATATCCAGAAGCGGGACACTCACTTACGAAGTTGTATACAATCTAACCCTAGCAGGAATAGGCCAATCCACAGCAGTTGGAATTGGAGGAGACCCTGTCTCAGGACTCTATTTTATTGACCTTCTTCAGATGTTCCAGGGTGACCCAGAAACAGACTCAATAGTTATGATAGGTGAAATTGGAGGAGATGCAGAAGAGAGAGCTGCAGCCTACATCAAAGAACACGTAACAAAACCTGTATTCTCCTTCATCGCCGGACAAAGCGCCCCCGCAGACAAACGAATGGGCCACGCCGGAGCCATCATCTCCAGCGGCACCGGCACCGCAAAAGAGAAAATCGCCGCCCTTGAAGCCGCCGGCGTCACCGTCCTCAACGAGCCAGCAGATATACCAGCAAAAATCAAGGCTGTTGTGTAGGAGTTTTTCCTCCTCGCTCACTTCATTCTCTGTGGCGCATTTCATTTGCTCTTGCGCATTTCATTCGCTGTGGCGGAGACTCCTTCAGCTTACATCTGTCAATCTTACTGCATTCACAGAATAATCCGCACAACTTCCGGAGTTTTTCCTCCTCGCTCACTTTGTTCGCTGTGGCGGAGACTCCTTCAGTTATGCGGATTACTCTGTGAAAGGGCATACAGAAAGTTCAGCCAGAAATAGTGAAACACGGACGGCTGTAACTTACTTACTTAGTGCGACTTGACACTTTATCCGAGGGGTGACCCCTCGGGTGAAGTGTCGGTTAAAGTGTTAAAGGACTCTGATTCTGCTTGTTACAGCCATACTCAAACCGCCGGAAATAGCGAAGCGAATGAGGAGGAATCGTTCCGGAGAGAGTGTACAAAAAAAGGCCACCCGTTTCCGGGTAGCCTCAACTATTTAAAATACACGAGTTTTTGGGTTAGATTGCGCTCTGTGTTGCGTCAACGAAGACGCGGCTGGCGAGCTCTTTGTTGAGCATATAGACGCCTTGGCCTTTGTCGCCGATAAGTTTCAGCTGGTCTAGTATTTCAATTACATTTTGCTCTTCCTCAACTTGTTCGTCAATAAACCACTGGAGCATATTGGTTGATGCGTGGTCTTTTTCTGCTGCGGCTACATTGTAGCAGTTGTGGATCATTTCGGTTACTAAGCATTCGTGTTTGTAGGTCTCTTCGAAGACCTCTGTGATGCTCTTCCATTCTGTTGGAACGGCGTCAATGGCTGCCAGTTTTGCTTCGCCTCCGCGGCTGATTATAAAGTCGTAAATTTTCATTGCGTGGGAGGTCTCTTCTAGATACTGAACCCTCATCCAGTTTGCCATTCCTTTTAGACCCTGATTTTCAAACCAGGCCGACATTGATAGATACATAAATGCAGACCAAAATTCTGCGTTAACCTGTTTATTTAGGATATCCTCTACTTTTTTGTTGAATTTCATATTGCTTGTTTTTTTAGTTTGTGTTCTTTATTCAGTTAGTTTTCTTTTTCAGTTAATAATCAAGCGTATTCACTGATATTTGTCTCGCTAAGTTAATCAATTTTTATTACATTTGGGTTAAGATATCCTCCATAATAATGAAAAAAATTTTAACCATTGACGGAGGCGGAATTCGCGGTGTAATTCCGGCAGCTATACTCGCAAACCTTGAGGAGCGTCTGCGGAACTCCTCCGGTAATAGAGAGCTTAGGCTTGCAGATTGTTTTGACCTTCTATCCGGCACCTCCACCGGCGGAATTCTCTCAATTCTATACCTCTCTCCCAAACGCTATTCGGGTGCTCAGATTCTTGAGTTCTACAGGGAGCTTGGGCCTAAACTATTCCACAAAAGCTTTTCTTATAAACTCGCCTCCGGGTTTGGTCTCTTCTCGAGTAGATACAAAGAGGATGCCCTTTATGATTTTGCTAAAAGGATTCTTGGGGATGCTACAATTTCTGAGGTTGCAAAAGATTGTCTTATTACATCTTACGAAATGACCTCCAGGAAGGCGCTACTCTTCACTAAGAGTGACACAAGAAAATATGGCAGTATGGCAGACTATAAACTCTGCGATATTGTCCGCGCTACATCTGCTGCTCCCACCTACTTTCCACCTGCCAGGGTCTATCCGA
>JAQVRQ010000055.1:7743-10737 GCA_028700975.1 Bacteroidales bacterium
GGTATAAGGGAGATTCTTATAATCTCCACTCCGGATGACCTTCCCGGTTTTAGAAAGCTTCTTGGAGATGGCAGCGATTTTGGGGTTAAATTTGAGTATGCAGAGCAACCCTCTCCGGATGGTCTTGCACAGGCATTCATAATTGGTGAGAAGTTTATTGGAGATGACTCGGCCTGTCTTGTGCTCGGGGATAACATATTCTATGGTCAGTCATTCATTAAAATGTTGAAAGAGTCTGTACGTGCTGCCGAGGAGGATGGAGATGCTACTGTTTTTGGTTACTGGGTTCACGACCCGGAGCGTTATGGTGTTGCCGAATTTGATAAGGGTGGAAAGGTTCTATCTATTGAGGAGAAGCCTAAAGTGCCTAAGAGCAATTATGCAGTTGTGGGGCTCTATTTCTACCCAAATAAGGTGGTGGAAATTGCAAAATCAATCAAACCCTCTGCAAGGGGTGAACTGGAAATCACTACTGTAAACCAGGAGTTTCTTAAAATGGAGAGGCTTAAATTGCAGACGCTGGGGCGAGGATTTGCTTGGCTGGATACCGGGACTCACGAATCACTATCTGAGGCCTCAACCTTTATTGAGGTTATTGAGAAGCGTACCGGTCTTAAGGTAGCTTGTCTTGAAGAGATTGGGTTTAATAGTGGATGGATTGATGGAGCCAAATTAAGAGAGATTGCTAAACCAATGATAAAAAATCAGTACGGCCAATATCTTGACAAGATGGCCGGGGAGGAGTAAAATGATAATAACCAAGACAGAAATATCTGAAGTTGTCTCAATTGAGCCCATAGTCAGAGGGGATTCGAGAGGATACTTTATGGAGTGTTTTCTTAAGGATAAATTTAACAAAGAGGTTAACGCTACAGATTTTATCCAAGAGAATGAGTCCTTTTCAAACAGAGGTGTTCTTAGAGGGCTCCATTACCAGTTGCCTCCCGCCGCCCAGTCTAAACTTATAAGGGTTGTGACCGGTAAGATTCTGGATGTTGCTGTGGATATAAGGGTTGGTTCTCCTACTTTTGGGAAGTGTGTAATTATGGAGCTTTCCGCTGAAAACAAAAAACAGCTCTTTATCCCAAGGGGATTTGCTCACGGATTCTCTGTTCTTGAAGACAATACAATTGTTCAGTACAAAACCGATAACTACTACTCTCCTCAGGATGAGGCTGCAATACTCTGGAGCGATCCGGCGTTGGGGATTGACTGGGGATTAAATATTGATGAGGTTATTTTGAGTGAAAAGGATAAATTTCATCCGCTATTAAAGGATGCTAAGCTTTTTGACTACAGCTCTAAACTATACTAAATCTAAACGTTACTAATTCAAAACTCAATAAAATTAAATTTTTACTAAAATGGTACCAAATATTAGGATATTGGTTACTGGAAGTGGCGGACAGCTTGGGAGTGAAATAAGAAAACTCTGGGGCGAAGCACCAAACATCCTATATACAGATATTAACGAACTGGATATAACAAAAAGTGAAGCTGTTGAGCGTTTTCTTTTTGACAACAAAATTGAGGTAATCATTAACTGTGCAGCATATACTGCTGTTGACAAAGCAGAAGAGGATGAGGCAACGGCTATGAAGGTTAACAGAGATGCACCGGAGAATCTTGCAAAGGGTGCTATTGCATCCTGGAGGGCTGGAGCTTCAGGAAAGGGGGGCCCCCTGCTTATTCATATCTCTACCGACTATGTTTTTGACGGCAAAGGGCACAGACCATATACCGAGGAGTTCCCGACAGCGCCACAATCGGCCTATGGAAGAACAAAGCTGGCCGGTGAGGAGGCGATATTAAAATCGGGCTGCAACGGAATAATTATCAGAACATCCTGGCTCTACTCGGGCTATGGGGCAAATTTTGTTAAGACAATACATCGCCTCTCGAAGGAGAGAGACTCTCTTAATGTGGTCTTTGACCAGGTTGGCACCCCTACTTATGCGGGGGACCTTGCCGCTGTTTTTGGCAAGATAATATCAACCTGGGAATTAGCCTCTGAGAGTGAGAGGAGAGATTTGTGTGGCATTTATCACTTCTCAAATGAGGGTGTCTGCTCCTGGTACGATTTTGCAAATGAAATTGTAAAAAGAGGGGGGGTGAGTGATAATAAAAATGGTGCAAAGAGTTGCAGGGTTAATCCTGTCACTTCAGATAAATTTGTTACAAAGGCTGTAAGACCGGCATACTCGGTACTTGATAAAGGAAAAATCAAGAGCACATTTGGGGTAGAGATCCGCCACTGGATGGAGCCCCTTGAGGATGATGGTTTCTGGAAGATGATTAAAAGAGATAATATTATACTATGAAAAACATACTTATAACCGGTGGCGCGGGATTTATCGGCTCTCATCTTGTGAGGCTGATGGTTACTAAATACCCCAATTATAACATTTTCAATCTTGACCTGCTTACTTATGCGGGTAACCTTGAAAATCTCAGGGATGTTGAGGGGATGCCGAACTATAAATTCATAAAAGGGGATATCTGCGATGTTGAGTTTATGAGCCGAGTTATGGTGGAGAACCAGATTGATGGTGTTATCCACCTGGCTGCAGAGTCTCACGTGGACAGATCAATTCTTGACCCCTTCTCATTTGCTAAGACCAATGTGATGGGTACCCTCTCCCTGCTTCAGGCGGCTAGGATGTACTGGAGCGATGGCGGCAAGAGCAGAGCAGGGTTTGAGGGCAAGGTCTTTTATCACGTCTCTACCGATGAGGTTTACGGCTCTCTTGAGGATGACGGTACCTTCTTTACTGAGGAGACCAAATATGACCCACACTCACCATATTCGGCATCAAAGGCCTCAAGCGACCATTTTGTGAGGG
This sequence comes from Bacteroidales bacterium, assembly GCA_028700975.1. GTDB lineage: Bacteria > Bacteroidota > Bacteroidia > Bacteroidales > UBA932 > Bact-08. The sequence goes on from JAQVRQ010000055.1 coordinate 10,587, forward strand.
CGTGGCACGATACATACGGAATGCCTGTAAAGATATCCAACTGCTCAAACAACTACGGCCCGTTTCAGTTTCCTGAAAAGTTGATTCCACTGTTTATCAATAATATTTGTAACAACAAACCTCTTCCCGTATACGGCAAGGGTGAGAATGT
>JAQVRQ010000128.1 GCA_028700975.1 Bacteroidales bacterium
GTTATCATATCATAGCCCATAGCCACCACAATCTCTCTTAGTTTATCAGGCGTGGTAACGGCCGTATCAAATTCCAGAACCACGCTTGAATCGGCAAAATTTACCGCAGCGTACTTCACTCCGGGCTGCGCCTTAAGAGTGTTTTCAACACCGGCGGCACACCCTGCACAACTCATATTAGTTACCGGATATACTCTCTTCATCACTTTACTTAATATTATATTAAACTAATTTTAATCTGATTACGTAATTTTCTACCACACCCTCTACTCTCCTACTCCATACATAATAGCCTTTGTTTTCTAATATCTCTATTATGGGAGCCGGAACAAAGGGGGTTGTAAAAAGATATATCTCCCCTACAAGTAATTTTTTGGCATCGTCAATTATTCTGCCCATAGGGACATTGCCCGCCTCCAAAACTCCTGAAGCATCAAACCTATATTTTATCTGCTCCTCGATGAACCACTCCGGACAGGGAATTGCCAGAAGATGCTCTGCCTCGGCACCATCATCACCCTCTGCCATTACCTCCATCCCTGCAGCTTTTCTAAGCATTGTAAGCATATGCGAGGAGTTTATCCCCGCTATTGCTGCAGCCTGTTTTACAGATGTAACCCTGGCAACAGTTTTTCGCAAAAGAGGACTTTGCAACTTTGCAAAAGCGGGCGAGAGCCCGAGCAGAGTCTGCTCGAGCTCCGGCCGCTCATTTAATATCTCTGAAATCTTTGTATCTAATGTGATCTCCTTCATTGTTTTTTTGTATAAGAGAGGAGCCTTTGATCCCCCTCCAATTTTCTGAATTCGGATATATCCTGGGTAATCTCAATGACCCCAAGGTACTCGCCATCCTTTCCTCGTAACGCAGTATATTCAATATATACAAATCGTCCCATAAAGTTGCTCATCCAAAACTTTGCCTGACTCTCTTTTCCGCTCTTAAAGTCAGATAGAATCTGCTCAACAATATGTACACTCCCGGGAGGGTGGCAGAGCCTTACATCTCTCCCTATTATTGAACGGTTTCTCTCAAATACCCTGTTAGGGCTATGTGAGAAAAATTTCACCTTGTCATTTGCATCAACATATGTAATATCTATTGGTAGAGTTACAAACAGAGCCTCCATCTCCTTAAGGTCAAAACTTCCGGAAGATAGCCTTACCGGACCACCTGTTGTGTACTCCACTCCAGTGGCCAAACCTTTATCGCCACTCTCGTTACCCTCAAAAGGCTCGGGATTCCACTCAACCTTTGGGTCGTAGATACAGTAACCATAGATTCCGGTCTCGTTATAGACCTGAATCCAATCCTCCTGCTTAAGAGTCTCAAGACACATTGGCAGAAGAATCTCCTCCTCTTTCATTATCATACTCTCTGTCTGCTCAATAGCCGGCCTGATAAGAAGGTCTCCAAGAGCGTAAAGATCGCTACCGGCAATCTCTGCTCCAGGAACAAGAGAGTCGTGAACGGCAGATAATATATCTCTTATCTCATCGTGCTTACCCCACATAACCTTTGGAGGTCCTGTGATAGCAGCTTTTTCTAAAAAAGGGAAGAGGAGATACTCTTTACGTTTGTAATGTTTATCTACATCTGAGAGCATATTGAACTCTCTCTTTAAATCTATTACCAGCGAATTGATAAAATCTTTGTCATCCGGCATTCCCTTTAATATCTCAAGTCTTACCAAAAGGGTTCTTATCTTCTCAATAACCTTAGCAATCTCTCTGTTCTCCTTTTTAAATGTATCAACCGGGTGTCCTTCGGGAACCACGGTATCGTCTCCTATCAGACTACCTTCAAGAACAGAACTATGAAGGTCACAGAATTTAAGAATCTCCTCCTCGGGCAGCCCCTCAGCTATAAGCTCCTGCTCTACCTCTACAACTTCGTTATATGGCACCTGTTTTAGAAGTGATTTTACTCTCTCCTGAACCTGATCGGGTGCCTCACCTTTATGAAGTTCCAGAAGCATATGTTTTAAAAGCTCTTTTCTCTGTTTTGAGTTATTAATGTATTCGCTCATATATGTTAGTTATATTAAATTTCGCAAACGGGTCCATTGTGTGAATCTTCGGGTATCTCAACTACCAGCTCTTGATAATCCTTGAATTTTTTTACGAATTTATCTACAAACCAGCAAGTTGGCTTAATTTTATAGCCCTTTTCACGAGCATACTCTAAAGCGTGTTTAACGAGTGAACCTCCCAAACCTCTTCCCTCTAGTGCCTTTGGGACAATGGTGTGAGTAAGATCCATAATACTCTGCTGCATCTCATACTCAATATAAGCAGTAGCCTCAGGTGTAATGTATTCAAATCTGTTAGCTGCGACGTTGTGAGTTATATTCTCTCCCATATTAAAAATTTTAAATACTAAACAAGTCTAATCCCCCTTCTGTTCATTTCATCTTTGATTAGTCCTAACTCCCTTCCTGTTTGACCGGCCATTGATGTATTCTCCTCTGCTCTTCTTAACAAGTATGGAAGAACCTCTTTCACCGGTGCATAAGGAATATATTTACATACATTATAGCCCTCTCTTGCAAGTGCATAGGTTATATTATCGCTCATCCCGTAAAGCTGTGAAAACCAAACTCTTTTATC
>JAQVRQ010000129.1 GCA_028700975.1 Bacteroidales bacterium
GAAATTAAACAAATCTTTACTACTCGCTTTTCTTGCGATGGTATTAATGGCAAACACGGCTTTTTCTCAAATCTCTTTTAAAGGTAATGTTAAGGACAACGAGAATATGCCTGTCCCTTTTGCTAATATTGCAATGTATAGTGCAGCAGATACATCAGTTTTAAAATATGGAACAATTACTGATCTTAATGGTAATTACGAATTTAAGAGTGTGGCAGAGGATAACTATCTTCTTGTGGTATCATTTATTGGTTTTAAAAATTTAAGAGATACCCTTTTAGTTACAAAGAGTACAGAGAGTGCTTTAATAAATAACTATACTCTTGAGAATGATGCTTTGTTACTTAATGCGGCAACTATTCACGAGAGTCGAGTTAAGATTCAAAGCGACAAGACATCTTACTCAATTCTCCCATCTGATGTTAAAGGCTCAGCGAGCGCCCTTCAACTCACAACAATTGTTCCTCAGGTTATATATGATCCTGTAAGTGAGAAGATCTCCTCTGCAAGCGGGAAATCTGTAAAGATCTTGCTCAATGGGATGAATGCTAATGAAATTGAGCTAAAAACAATAAAACCGGAACATATTTCAAAGATAGAGCATTACGATATACCTCCTGCAAGATATGCCGAGTTTGGAAGTGTAATTAATATAATTACTAAAGTAAGAGAGGATGGCATTGCTGTTGGAGCCAATTTATCAACTGCATTCAATACCGGTTTTGGTAATGAGATGCTTTATCTCAAATATAACAAAGGAAGAAGTCAGATAGGAGTAGACTACTCTCTATATCACAGAAACTATAAGAAAAATAAAGTTGAGTCATCCTATGATTATTTGTTTGATAATACTAGGATGCAGAGATTTCAAAAGTCCAATTCAGCTTTTGGATACGACGATAACTATTTTAATCTTACTTATATTAATCAGAAAGATGAGGATTACGCTGTCAAGATAAAGCTCTCTCCCAATTTTATGACTTACCACGCTAATAATATCTCTCAGATTGATTATCTGGAGGGAGATGAGAGTGAGTCTAGGAGAGGAAATGAGAAGAAAAAATCTTCTGTGACTGGGCCATCTGCCGATATATATCTATGGAAGCAATTGAAAAACAGGCAGGAGCTAGCATTGAACATTGTTGGTACAGGCTTTATTACCTCTAATGATTACTCTAACAAAGAGTATGGAGAGAGTGGTGACCTTGAGCTTGACGACAATATGATTGAAAAGAATAGAAAACTCTCAATCATAGGTGAAGTAAATTATTCTGCAGAGTTTTCAAAGGCAAAATTTAATGCAGGTTATTCAATTGAGGCAAACAAGCTAAATTCAACTGTTGAGAATAGTTTTGAAAATGTTGATTACAAAACATCATTTTTAAAGAACTATATCTACTCTGAGCTATCCGGAAAATCCGGAAAACTGTCTTATAAGGCGAGTCTGGGGCTAAGTAATATAAGAAGAGAGACATACACACAACAATTTAATGACTGGGTCTTCAGGCCCTCTGCAATAGTTGGATACAATTTTGGTAAAGGGGGAGTTTTAACTTTTCAGTACAAAATGTACTCATCAGAACCGAGTATAGCTCAATTAAGCAACAACAGAGTATATGTTACAGAGCATATAATTAGACAGGGAAACCCTGAACTTAGACACAGCATCTCAAACGAGATAAATTTGGATTGGGGATGGAGTTCAAAGTTCCTTGATGTAAAATTGAGTACAATTTACAGACACACAGAAAGACCAATTAATACCTATTTTTCTCAGGGAGATGAGTATATTGTTTTAGCTTCAGAAAATGGAGATTGGTCAAAAACATACGGAGCTATCTATTCAGGTACAATTAAGCCCTTTAATAATAACATAATATCAGTAAGATTCCAGGGGCAGGTTCTTAAAACCCATCTCTCAAGTTCTCTTGCAGGGGTTTATTCCCATGTATATGCTCCTCTATGGTATCAAGTTAATTTCCAATACAAAAACTGGAGTGCCTACTATTTAGGAAATATTATTGGAAGATCTCTTAACGGTCCATATCTAAGAACAACTGAAAACCAGTCAAACATTAATGTTGCTTACACAAAGGGCGATTTAATGGTTTATGCCAGCTGCTACTGGTTCCTCACAAAATCCAAGTATAAAACATCCACAATTCCAGAGAGCCTTGTTAAGTACAGCAGTTTTAACTGGATTGATGACAATAAGTCAATGATAGTTGTGGGCATCAGGTACAACCTCTTCAAAGGCAAAAAATACAACGAGAAGTCAAGCAAGCTGCAGAATGCAGACAGAGACACCGGAATGTTTTAGAAGCCTCAGACACAAAAAGAAAAGAGCTACCGATTACGATAGCTCTTTTTTGTTGTTTGCAAGTTACTTGCAAAAAGATAGCCGCAAGACTATTTTCTGCCGTACTGAGCAAGTGCTCCAAGCTCCTCTTCGATACGTAGAAGTTGGTTGTACTTGGCCATTCTATCTGAACGGCTTAGTGAGCCGGTCTTGATTTGACCTGAG
>JAQVRQ010000130.1 GCA_028700975.1 Bacteroidales bacterium
TCTGAGACCTATGATGAAGATGAAAAACGACAATATACAAAACTGATATCATCTAGCAGTGACTTACTGCTGAGACTAATTGATGATATTTTGGACCTCTCCAAGATAGAGGCCGGTACATATGAATTTGTATTTGAGAGGGTGGATATTTGCGAGCTTCTGGAGGAGCTGAATCAGATTTTCCACCACAAAGCAAAGAGTGGCGTTGAGTTTATTGTGGAGTGCAAATTTAATGAACTGGAGATATTTGCAGACCGTAAGCGCCTTTCACAGGTGCTCACAAATCTGGTTAACAATGCAATGAAATTCACCTCTAAAGGAGTAATAAAAGTATTAGCAGAAATTGAGGAGTTCGATGGGGAGAGAATGGTTGTAATATCTGTTGAAGACTCCGGAATGGGAATTCCAAAGGAGAAGTTGGAATCAATATTTGACAGATTTGTCAAGCTCAATGACCTCTCTGAGGGTACAGGATTAGGTTTAACAATATGTAATTCGATTATCCAAAAGCATAAAGGGACAATTGAGGTTAAATCAAAATATGGTACCGGATCAAAATTTGTGGTTAGAATTCCTCTCTAAATCCACCCAAAAGGGTGGGGGCTCTGTTCAAGCGCAGCTAAAGGATGGTAGTCGCCTTTAAGCCCAACAGGTGTTGCGTGCCTTATTCCGTGTACTATCTCAACAGCAGCTCTGGCATCTTCCAGTCCAAATCCCTCTCCTGCAAGTATTTTTTTATATGAGTCTGTATGAAGCTCTGTGAATCCCTCAGAGAACTCCACCTCCTCACCCTCCATCTGAAGGGAGCGGAAGGTTCTCTTTCCGGCAATTTTTGCCTCAAGAGGTAGTGTCTCATCATTGATTGAGAGGAAGTACCTCACCTTCGCTTTTTCAAATTCAAGAATACCGGCAACTCTGTCGTGAGATGATATATGTACAGTATTGCCCGTTAATTTTCCAAAGACCCAGGAGAGCATATCGTAGAAGTGTACACCAATATTAGTTGCAACACCTCCGCTCTTTCTTGAATCTCCCTTCCAGCTGGTATGGTACCAGTTACCTCTTGAGGTAATATATGTGAGATCCACATCAAAAATCTTCTCAGCAGGGGCAGCAGCTACCCTCTCTTTAAGCCTCTGAATGGCAGGATGGAGTCTAAGCTGAAGAATTGTATTTACCCTCTTTCCGCTCTCCCTCTCGGCCACTATAAGGGCATCAATATTCCAGGGGTTTAGCACAAGCGGCTTCTCGCAGATAATATCTGCACCAAGCCTTAGTCCATATCTGATATGGGCGTCGTGAAGATAGTTTGGGGTACAGATTGAGAGATATTCAACACCATTACCCTCTCGTCTCATTTTGGAGAGGTGTCTGTCAAATAGTTCAAACTCGGTAAAGAAGGAGGCAGTGGGGAAGAAGGAGTCCATAATGCCGACGCTGTCAAAGACATCATATGCGGCAGCAAGGTTGTTTCCGGTATCCTTTACCGCCTTTAGGTGCCTCGGTGCAATGTACCCGGCAACCCCAATAATTGCAAAATTCTTCATAGGTGCAAAGATAGTCATCTCTTCTCTACAACCACAACAAGACTCTCCTTGGTATTATCCCGGAAAGTTTTCTCCTTTTCATAAAATGTGGCTTTGTAGTCTGAGTTAAAGAAGCTGGATGTCATAAGATCCCTCTCAACAAGCAGAGATTCTGTCTGGTAACCACTGTTCCCTACATATCTCATCCACTCCTGGTAAATTTGTCGGTCTGAAGTCTTAAATAGCCCTCTTATTGACCTTTTGTCAAAAATGTAAACAGTTGCGCTGTCAATATCACCAAGTCTGTTTCTGTTTGAGAATCTCTCCCATCCGTAACTATCGCTGCTCTCCCATTGAGAGCCAAGATAGTTCCACCCCTTCTTCTCGAAAAAACTCTTGATCTGCTCAGGACTCTTAAAGTCACAGGCAACAGCAAACTCCAAAAAGGAGAGAGGCTCTCCGGACGGTTTCACGATACTCTGTGCAGAGAGTGAGGCAAACAGCAGCATAAACCCTGCTACCGTTGCAATAAATGGATAAGCGCTCTTTTTCATATTGGTTGGATTTAAATCTCTAAAATATCTTCGGGTGCTGAGGGGGTATATGGCCCCTCTTTAACCTCAAAAATCACAGTCCCCTTTGAGAGCACCTCCACGGTGTGGAATACTCCCGCAGGAATGTTAACCCCATAGTTCCCATCGCAAGGGTCCAGAATAAAATTCTCTGTCATCTCTTTATTCCGGTTATAGAACATCACCCTTATAGAACCCCTGAGTACAATATAAGTTTCATCTGTATGCCTGTGTCTGTGAATCGGAAGTACTGTCCCCGGCTCCAGAGCGTTCATAAGTCTCTGGGCAGGAGCATCAAGTGACTCATGAATGTTGTAGTTCATCCTCAGTCTGGGTGAGCCCTTTGCACCTTCGGTTACAGTGTCCAGGAGAGCATCGTCTATCTTAAGTATTTTCTTCATCAACCTTAAG
>JAQVRQ010000056.1 GCA_028700975.1 Bacteroidales bacterium
AAAAAAAGAAGGGCCCGCCCTTTTGCCGGCTGGCCCTTCGTGGGGTTAGAAAATGGTATTGCAAAAGTACTGTTTATAAATTGCTACCAGTCTGGTAATTGCCAAAAACTGTGGCAAGGTATCACTCGCTAGCTGCCGGGTGCTTGCTGCTGCTTGCTGCTGGCAGCAGCTGGTGGTGTTAGCCGCCAAAGTCGTCGAAGGCGACGTTTTCTTCTGGTACGCCGAGGTTATCGAGCATATTGGTGACGGCGCTGTTCATCATTGGTGGGCCGCAGAGGTAGTATTCGATGTCTTCGGGTGAGTCGTGTTTGCTCAGGTAGTTGTCGAGGAGTACTTGGTGGATGAAGCCGGTGTAGCCTGTCCAGTTGTCCTCTTTTTTTGGTTCGCTGAGGGCGATATTGAATTTGAAGTTGGGGAACTCTTTTTCAATTGCGCGGAACTCCTCTTCGTAAAAGACCTCTCTTAGGGAGCGGGCTCCGTACCAGAAGCTCACTTTGCGGGTGGTCTTTTCTGTTTGGAAGAGGTGGAAGATGTGTGAGCGCATTGGGGCCATTCCGGCTCCACCGCCCACGAATACTATTTCGTTTTCTGTCGGCTTAATAAAGAACTCTCCGTATGGGCCTGAAACCATCACTTTGTCTCCTGGTTTGCGTGAGAAGATGTATGATGAGCAGACTCCTGGATTTACCGGCATAAAGGTGCCTTTTGATCTGTCCCAAGGTGGGGTGGCTATACGGATGTTGAGCATCACGATGTTGCCCTCTGCAGGGTGGTTGGCCATTGAGTAGGCGCGGTATGTCTCCTCTTTGTTGACCATCTTGAGGTCCCAGATCTTCATCTTGTCCCAGTCTTCGTGATATTCAGGTTGAACATCTATGTCTTTTGCAAAGTCAACTTCGCAAGGGGGGATGTCTATCTGGATATATCCGCCTGATTTGAATTTGAGGTGCTCACCTTCCGGCAGTTTTACCACAAACTCTTTGATGAAGGTGGCTACGTTGTTGTTGCTTACAACTTCGCATTCCCACTTCTTAATGCCGAGTACCTCTTCCGGTATCTCTATCTTCATATCCTCTTTGACCTTTACCTGACATCCGAGACGCCACTGGGTCTGCTGCTGCTTTCTTGTGAAGAAGCCGGTCTCGGTTGGGAGGATCTCGCCGCCACCTTCGGTAACGCGGCATTTGCACATTCCACAGGTTCCGCCGCCGCCACAGGCAGATGGGAGGAAGATTTTTTCGTTGCTAAGTGTGCTGAGGAGTGATGAGCCAGGTGATACCTCGAGCTCTTTCTCTCCGTCGTTGATATTAAGGGTCACCTTTCCGGAAGGTGTAAGTTTTGCCTTGGCGTAGAGAAGAAGGGCTACTAGGGCCAGAGTCACTACGAGAAAGGCTGCAATGGAAACAATTATAATTAGTGTAATATTCATCTTTTTCTCCTCCTCTTAGAGTTTTATACCCATAAAGCTCATAAATGCTATGCCCATAAGGCCTACAACTATGAACGTGATTCCCAGACCGCGGAGCGGAGCCGGCACTTGTGAATATGAGAGCTTCTCTCTTATGGCTGCCAGAGCTACTATGGCGAGGAACCATCCGATTCCTGAACCGAGTGCAAATGTGGTGGCCTCTGCGAGTGTCTCGTATCCTCTCTCTTGCATAAAGAGTGATCCCCCAAGGATTGCGCAGTTTACTGCTATCAGTGGTAGGAAGATGCCGAGTGATGCGTATAGGGCGGGTGAGTATTTCTCTACAACCATCTCAACGAGTTGGACTATGGATGCGATTACTGCAATAAATATGATGAAGCTGAGGAAACTCAGATCCAGTCCGGCGAAATCCGGGCCCAGCCAGCTGAGAGCGGCAGGGGTGAGGACATATTTATTAAGCAGGTAGTTTACAGGTAGGGTTACTCCGAGTACAAATATAACTGCTACTCCGAGCCCTATTGCGGTTTTGACATTTTTTGATACTGCCAGGTATGAACACATTCCTAGGAAATATGCAAATACCATATTGTCTACAAAAATAGACTTAACGAACAGGCTTACTAATTCTTGCATAGTGGGTATGTGTTTTTATTTTTCTTGTAACTCTTTTTGAATACTTCTCTGTACCCAAATAAATGCTCCTACTAATATCAGAGCCATTGGGGGGAGTATGAACAATCCGTTGTTCTCGTAAAATCCGCCATTTTTGATGTACCATTCGGCAGGGATAATTGGGTAACCGAGGATGGTGCCGGAGCCGAAAAATTCGCGGAAGAATGCTACTACAACCAGAATTATTCCATATCCGAGTCCGTTGGCTATACCGTCAACAAATGCCGGAAGCGGTTTATTGCCGAGTGCAAATGCCTCTATTCGGCCCATAATAATACAATTTGTTATAATGAGACCGACGAAAACCGATAGCTGTTTGCTTACGTCGTATGCAAAGGCTTTTAGGAATTGGTCAACCAGAATAACGAGCATCGCTACAACTACCAGCTGTACGATAATTCTTATTCTGTTTGGAATGGTGTTTCTTAAGAGGGAGATTATCACCTCTGAAAAGCCTAGAACTATTGTTACCGAAAGGGCCATAACCAGTGCCGGTTCCAGCTTTACGGTTACTGCCAGTGCGGAGCAGATTCCCAGTACCAGTACAGATACAGGATTGTTCTTAAATAGTGGTTCTATAAATATCTTTTTGTCCATAGCTTACTGGTTTACAGAGTTAGGTGTGAGTACTACAGTTGAGTCTGCTTTTGCAGTTGGGTCTGCGGCAACTTTAAAATACTCTAGGTAGTGTTCAATGCTTTTGAAAAGCATCTCTTCTACTGCTTTGGATGTGATTGTTCCGCCTGAGATTGCATCCACTTGATTTGTGGATGCAGGGTCAGCTCCACCTTTTACTACAAGGATTGATTTGAAGACTCCGTTTGTGAATATCTGTTTTCCTTCAAATTGTTTGCTGAATTCAGGTGTTGCTATCTCTGCTCCAAGGCCAGGTGTCTCACTTTTGTGGTCGTATGTGGTTCCGTAGATTGTGTTAAAATCCGACTTAAGTGCGACGTAACCCCAAACGGGTCCCCACAGGCCTGTGCCGTGAACAGGGATAATGTACATCTTCTCGCCGCTATCCATTGTGCAGATGTATAGTTTGAGGGTTTCATCCTCTTTCTCTATCTTCTCCTCTACAATGTGCTTGGCGTATAGTGATTCAATATATGTGGCTTTATCGGGAGCGTTCTCTGAGTCGCCTCCGAGTTTTACAGATTTTAATATCTGTTGTTTGGTCTCAAGCTCTACGTTTCTTTGCTGGCGATCTTTTAATAGATATGATGCCAGGGCCAGGAGTGCCGCCACAATTACTACCATTATGGTAGCGTAAATTACTGTATATGTATTGTTATTTGTGTCCATCTCTATTCTCCCTTTTATTTGATGGCTGCCCTGCGGAGCCTGCGTTTGATGTTTGATTGTACCACAAAGTGGTCAATGAATGGTGCAAATGTGTTGAGAAGTAGTATGGCGAGCATCATACCCTCCGGGTAGCCGGGATTGAAGACTCTTATCAGGATAGCCATAACCCCTATAAGGAATCCGTATATCCATTTGCCTCTCTCTGTTTGAGATCCTGTTACAGGGTCTGTTGCCATAAATACTGCTCCAAATGCAAATCCTCCCATTACCAGGTGATTAACAGCGGGTAGTGCCATATATGATCCCTCTGGTGCAAGTGCGTTGAGAAGGAGGGCGGTTAGCATTCCGCCGGCAAATGTTGAGAACATTATTTTCCAGCTTGCTATTCCTGTGAAGAGCAGAAGTGCTGCTCCAATAAGAATTGCCAGCGTTGAGGTCTCTCCGATTGAACCGGGGATGAAGCCGATGAACATATCCATAAATGATGGGATATCTTGTCCTGCTGCTGCGTTTGCAAGTGGTGTTGCTCCAGAGAAGCCGTCTACTATGCCTTCGCCTTTTGATAACCCTTCAATCCAGATCTTGTCTCCGGATATTTGTGATGGGTATGCGAAGAATACAAATGCTCTTGATAGGAGTGCCGGGTTCCATATATTCATTCCGGTTCCTCCGAATACCTCTTTTCCTATTACTACTGCAAAGATTACAGATAGTGCAAGTATCCAGAGAGGAACGTCAACCGGCATAATAAGTGGAATTAACATTCCTGTTACCAGATAGCCTTCGTTTACTTCGTGTCCTCTTATTTGTGCTGCAATAAATTCAACGCCAAGTCCTACGACGTAGGAGACGATGATTAGAGGGAGAACTTTTAGGAGTCCGAAAAAGAACATCGCCCAGAAGGACATATCGCCTCCTATTGAGAGATTGTGCTGATATCCTGTATTGTACATTCCAAAGAGAAGTGCAGGCATAAGGGCGAGAATCACCATTGTCATAGTTCTCTTGAGATCTAAGGAGTCTCTTACGTGTACACCCTTCTTTGTGACGTGGTCCGGCACAAACAGGAAGGTCTCAAAAGCATCAAACGTTGAGTGAAGAAAACCGAGCTTTCCTCCCTTGCTGAATGTGGGCTTTATGTTGTCTACTAATTTTTTTAATACTTTCATCGTTGTTCGGTTAAGACATTTCTTTAATCATATTGTTGATGCCTCTGGAGATGATATCCTGTATATCTGACTTTGAAGGGCAGACAAATTCGCAGAGAGCGACATCCTCTTCAATCACTTCGTAGATTCCGAGTTGCTCCATTTTGTCTATATCTTCTGCAAGGATGGCTTTAAAGAGGTAGAGTGGGAGGATATCCATAGGGAGTACCTTTTCGTATACTCCTGTTACAACAAATGCACGTTCACCTCCGTTGAGGTTTGTGTCAAGATTGTATTTTTTTCTTGGCATCAGCCAGGAGAAGTATGACCTTGAAACGCTGAATTTTTTGCTTCTAAGTGGTTTGATCCAGCCGAACATCTCTCTGTAGTTACCTTCTGCCATAATTGTTATGACATTGTGGAAGATTCCGGTATATCCGTCTATACCTACGTTATCTCCAGTTAGGATGTTTCCGCTGATATATCTTACTCCTACTTCGTCTCCGTATCTTACTTCGTTGGATGTGTCGGCAAAATCTGCTATCTCCTTTATTGCTATCCCTGGGAGGGTTTCAATATATGCAGGTTTAATCACTTTTGGTCCCGCAACTGCGATTACTCTGCGAAGGTCAAATACCCCTTTGTTGAAGAGTCGTCCTATTGCAACAAGTGCATAAAGGTCGAGTGTCCATACAATTTCGCCTTTATTGATTGGGCTTATATGGTGGATTTGTATTCCTACGTTTCCAACAGGGTGGGGGCCGTCAAAGACGTGAATCTTTGCTTTCTGGAGTCTGTGCATTGGACTGCCGGCAAATGTGTCTGCGTGAAGACCAATATGTACTCCCCCTTTGGTAATCTTGGAGAGGATGTTAACACCCATTTGCATATTGTCAAATTCATTCTTCATTGCGTAATCCATCTCAGCAGCAAGGGGGGCCGAGTCAAATCCTGAGATGAATATTGCTTTTGGCTCCTTTGAAGGGTCTGCGATGGTGCCGTATGGTCTCTGTTTAATGAGTGCCCATAATCCGGATGAGAGGAGTGTCTCCTTAAGCTCTTTTGCTTCTCCGCTTGTGCAGATGTCGTGAGCGTTTGAGGGTTCATACTCCTGTTGCTTGTCTGTCTGAATAAGGATCTGCAGAAGTTTTCGCTTCTCTCCGCGTACAATCTCCTTCACTGTACCGCTCGCAGGTGAGCAGATAAGTATCTCGGGATGTTTTTTGTCTGCCAGTATTGGTGTACCCGCCTTAACGAGGTCCCCCTCCTTAACAAGGAGTTTTGGGTTAAGTCCTCTGAAATCAGTGGGTTTGACAGCCAAAATGTCCGGTGAGATGCTTCTTGCGATCTGGTTTACTGCACTCCCTTTGATAGGAATGTTTAAACCTTTGCGTAAAAGTATTTTATTTGACATTTTCTAGGGATAAAAATTTTGCGGCAAAGATACACATTATTTGTAATTTTGCCATTAATGAAAAGAGATTTTTCCACTATAGTAGAGGGGTTGAATAGTGCTCAAAGACAAGCAGTTGAGCAGTTTGAAGGACCATCATTAATCGTAGCAGGTGCCGGATCCGGTAAGACAAGGGTTTTGACCTGCAGAATTGCTAACATATTGAACCACGGCCATAAAGCCAGCTCAATTCTTGCTTTGACCTTTACAAATAAGGCTTCGAAGGAGATGAAAGAGCGTATTGCGGGGATGGTGGGTGCTGAAAATTCCAGATATCTCTGGATGGGTACCTTTCACTCTGTTTTTATACGTTTTCTGAGAGAGGATGCTGAGTTGCTCGGTTTCCCAAAGAGCTTTACCATTTATGATACTTCTGATTCCAGAAGTGCAATAAGGGCTTGTATAAAGGAGTTGGGGCTGGATGATAAGGTTTATAAACCTAACGAGGTGCTCTCAAAAATATCTAAGGCTAAGAATAGTTTGGTTCTTGCTGATGCCTATCTCTCCAATGCGGAGTTGATGGAGGCCGATTTAAGAAGCAGAAAGCCACAGATTGGGCAGATTTTTAAGCTTTACGAGAGGAAGTGTAAACAGGCGGGGGCTATGGATTTTGATGATATCCTTGTTTACACCAATATTCTTTTGAAAAACTTCCCGGAGGTGCTTGATAAGTTTCAGCAGAGGTTTAGTTTTATTCTTGTGGATGAGTATCAGGATACTAATTATGCACAATACTTGATAGTTAAGAAGTTATCTGCTATTCACAGGAATTTGTGTGTTGTGGGTGATGATTCTCAAAGTATTTATGCTTTCCGGGGGGCGAGGATTGAGAATATTCTCAATTTTCTGAAGGATAATCCGCAGGCGAAACAGTTTAAGCTAGAGCAGAATTATCGTTCTACCCAGACTATAGTAAATGCGGCTAACTCTCTTATTGCAAAAAATTCTAACAGACTTAAAAAGGAGTGTTTCTCTGAGGCCGATACTGGTGAGAAGATAGAGGTGATAAGGGGCTATTCAGATGGGGAGGAGGCCTTCTCTGTGGTATCTTCGCTCAAGAGCAGGCTCTATATGGATAAGGCTCAATATTCGGATTTTGCAATTCTTTACAGGACAAATGCTCAATCGCGTGTGGTGGAGGAGGCTTTGAGAAAGGGCTCTATCCCTTATAGAATTTATGGTGGGCACTCTTTCTACGACAGGCAGGAGGTGAAGGATGTTCTTGCCTATATGAGGTTGTTGATGAATCCTAAGGATGATGAGGCTTTCAGAAGGGTTGTGAATGTGCCTGCAAGGGGGATTGGCTCAACTACAATTGGGAATTTGGCGGCGGCGGCGGGGGCGGCCTCCCTCTCTATGTGGGAGGCCCTTCACCGCGGTGACCTTGATGCTATGGGCATCAAGTCCGCCGCCGCCGCCCGCCTGAACCCGTTTGTTGCTCTTATTTCTGAGGTTGGAGGCAAAGTGGAGACTTCAACTGCTTACGATATCACAATGGAGATTCTTTTGCGCTCCGGTTATATGGAGTCTCTCAAAACCGATACCTCTTTGGAGGGGCAGGCTCGTCTTGAGAATGTTGAGGAGCTCTTTAACTCAATTAAGGAGATGGAGGAGGAGCTCAATAATGTTGAAGGTGAGGTAAATGTGCTTCACCTAGGGGAGTTTCTGGAGAATATCTCCCTTATGAGTGCTATTGATGAGGGTTCAGACAGCAAGGAGGACAACAATAAGGTAAATCTTATGACTGTACACTCTGCAAAGGGGCTGGAGTTTCCCTATGTTTATGTAATAGGTATGGAGGATACTCTTTTTCCTAGTGTCTCAGGTGTGAGCTCAGAGCAGGAGATTGAGGAGGAGAGGCGCCTCTTTTATGTGGCTCTTACCAGGGCTATGAAGTTGATTACATTGTCATATGCTCAATCTCGTTTCCGCTGGGGTCAACAGGTTAATTATCCACCAAGCAGATTTCTTAAGGAGATAGATCGTAAATATTTAAACTGGCCCTACGAGGAGGGTGTTATGTCAATGTTAAGAACAGACTCAGAGTCTGACGGACTCTTCTCTTCTGGTTCAAGATCGTTTGGCTCTTCACGATTTGGTGGTGGGTCACAGGCGGGCTCACAGGCAGGGTCACAGGCAGGGTCACAGGCAGGGTCACAGGCGAGATCTTACGGCGGATTCCGAGGTGGATCTCAGGTGGGGCGTGGGGCAGCGGGGGCCGGCAAGCCGGCCCAAGCGGCCGTTCCGGCCGGGCCCTCAATGAGGGCTCCGCTGCCCCCTAAACGTGAAAACTTTTTTCCTGACCCCGTAGAAAAATTGCGAGTAGGAATGAAAATAGAGCACGAAAGATTTGGATATGGTGAAATTTTATCTTTAGATGGAGATGTGCTCAATATGAGAGCAATAATCTCATTTCAAGATAGCGGACAGAAGACACTTTTACTAAAATTTGCAAAACTTAGAATAGTTGAATAGACTTTGGCACAAGATTTGAACATTCAATAATTGAAGTTTTTCATAGTTTAAGTTTAGGTTAAGTAATGAGGTTTTATCCAATCGGATAAGACCTCATGAAGTTTTATGCCAAATCCATCTTTTATGGCTATCTCTTACTTAAACGCCTGTTCGCTGAGCCCTTTGCCGCTGAGTTTCAGATCGTGGAAATAGTCAGGAACCTCTTTTCCTTGGAGATAGTCAACATAGAGTTTTGCAATATATTGTGAGAGCATAAAACCGTGACCTCTCATACCTGTGAATAGTCCCAGCTCCGGGTCAACAATATATCTTGGTTCAATATAATATCCGCTCCAAACTGCCTGGAATCCCACGCCACTAAGCTGAGGAATCCAGTTTGTGAAAATTTCGGTAGCTATCTCAATAAACTCCCTGCTGTTTATTTTTAGATTTTTGTCGGTCTCAGTTGCATCTATAGCAGGGGAGGCGCATCCGATTATCTGTCCTGTCTCGGCCAGCTGCTGTCCGTAAACAGCTGAGAAGCCCTTATATTTGCGTCGGTCTATAAGCATATCCAGATTTGCTCCATCTTTGCCGAGCATAGGGAGCCTTTTTGTTATAAATGCCTGGTGTTTAACAGGATAGAGTCCTGTCTCAATGCCTAGTTTTCTGGCAAATTTGTCTGCCTCTGCTCCCAGAGCGTTGATAAAGACTTCGGTTCTGTATTCTGCGTACTCCTTTTCAGGGGTAAGCACAATAACTCTATACTCGTTACCCTCTTTCTGAACATCAATTAGTTTTGTGTTCTCCAGAACTTTTCCTCCCTTTTCACGACCGAGTGCTCTTACCAAATCCATTGTGAGACCAGGGTTTGCCTGCCAGCAGTCGTTGGTTATAAGGGCGTGGCTATAAAGATCTAATGATGAATTGAAGTATGGTGAGATCTCTTTTCGGAAATCTTTTTTATCTACCATTTTTGCATCGCTCCATCCACGGGAGAGGTCTAGTGAGTCATATGTGGCTTGATCGTGTGCAAAACTTACATATCTTATTAATTTAAAATCAATAGAATGTCTGTTATTTAGCTCCTTAAATATCTCGAGATTGTGCTTGGCTATATCTGCAAGTGCAGGGAGTGAGAATGCAGGGCGTCCACCCGCTATATTTCTCCAGGAGCTTCCCAGGCCATCATTAATAAGGTATGGTTTCATTCCTGCCTCTGCCATATATCTGAACAGCGAGCTTCCGGCAATTCCACCTCCGGCAATAATTGCAGGAACCCTCTCAACCCATTTGCTACCCTTTGGAAGAATAATGTTTTGACTCTTTCCGGAAGGGTTCATATCTCCCAGGGTAACCAGATTGGACATTGGTCCGCGTGGTGTTGGCTCTCCTATTACATCTACGCCGTATGATTTAAGAAACATTCTTGCACGAGGGACGCAACGGTTACCTCTGCAGGGTCCCATACCTATACGGGTTATATGTTTGAGTTCATCTGATGATATTACTTTTCTATCTCCAACTGCGGCGAGCATCTTCTCTACAGTAACATCCTCACAGTGGCA
>JAQVRQ010000057.1 GCA_028700975.1 Bacteroidales bacterium
CTCCGATAATAGCATCTTTAGGGAATCCCAGATTTCTCAGTTTATCCTGAGTAATTTTGCTATTTGGATTGACAATAAATTCAAGTATCTCGGCATCAGAACCATTTAGACACTTGATTGACTGAACTTTGTTTGATAGGGTGAAGCGGAATATTCGGCTGGCAGTAATTAGTTTTTTATTGATAACAGCATCTACACCCATCCCCTCTGCCAGTTTGATATAATCAATATTCTCTACCTCTGCAATTGTCTTTGCGACTCCCATTTTCTTTGCCATAACACAAGAGAGGATATTGGTCTCAGAGCTACTGGTCACTGCAACAAAAGCATCAAAATCGTTAACATCCTCCTCAATCAGAAGGTCTGTATTACGGGCATCACCATTAATTACAAGTGTCTTGCTGAGCTTTTCGTTAAGTATATCACATCTCTCTTTTCTGCGCTCAATAAGCTTAATGTAATCTACAGTAGACTCCAGTTTTTTGGCAACCATCTCTCCTATACGGCCGCCGCCTACAATCATCAGACGTTTAACGTCAATATTGTTTTTACCGGAGTAATTCATAACCTCTTGTACTCCTGCTCTTTTAGAAATAACAAACACTAGGTCCCTCTCTTTGAATTTAGTGGTTGCTCTTGGAATTAGAGTATGTCCGTCTCTTGCTATGGCTACAGCTCTGTAAATTGGCTCTATACCAGGAGTTGAGTAATCTGACAAAGTTTTATTTAAAAGTGGAGCTCCGTCATCAAGTCTGAAAACTATCATTTGAAGTTTTCCACCGGAGAAATCCATAAATTCAGATGTACCTGTTTGCTTGAGAAGGTCAATAATCTCGTGTGATGCAATCTTCTCAGGATAGAATAGAAGATCAATACCCATCTCCGTGAAAAGAAGCTTATTCTCGTTCTTAAGGTATTCATCATTATTTATGCGAGCTGTCACCTTTCCTGCTCCCATCTTTTTTGCCAACATAGCGCTAATAATATTAACATCCTGCTCTTGAGCAGGGCTAACGGCAATAAAAAGGTCTGCTCTTCTTACGGCAGCCTTTTCTAATGTTGCAATAGATGTGGGGGAGCCAAGTATCGGGATGATATCGGCGATTTCGCTCACGTGATTCAAACGAGCATCATCGTTATCAATAACGGTGAGTTCGTGATCCTCGTTTCCGAGCATTTTTGCCAGATGCGTTCCAACATCACCGGCACCGGCGATGATTATTTTCATACTGTATATTTTAGTACTCCTCTTCGTTGAAGAAGAAGTCCTCTTTACTTGGATAGTCAGGCCAGATATCCTCTATGCTATCATAGACCTCTCCGTCATCTTCCAGATCTTCAAGGTTTTCTATCACCTCTAGCGGCGCTCCTGATCTGGTAGCATAATCAATCAACTCTTCCTTGGTAGCTGGCCACGGAGCATCTTCGAGCTTGGATGCAAGTTCAAGTGTCCAATACATAGTGTTAATATATTAAAAATTAAGTACTTAAGATTGCTTTGCAAAAATTGTCTGCGAAGATAATAATTTAATTCTAAATAATAACACTATTGATACCAAAAATCGTCTTCCACTCCATTTTTGAAAGCTATATATCTTCCATAAACGAAGAGATAATCAGATAATCTGTTTAAGTATTTAACAACAATTTCTACTCTTGGTTCCTCCATCAATGATATGCAGGATCTTTCTGCTCTTCTGCAGACAGTCCTTGCAATATGTATCTCAGCTGCCACTCTTGGACCTGCAGGAAGAATGAAAGCGATTTGCTCAGGTAGCTCTCCTGTCATCAAATCTATCTGTTTCTCAAGAAATTCTATTTCAGAGTTGTCAAATGGTTTTAGCTTTTTCGCTCCGTGTTCGTCTGCTGCAAGATGTGCCGCTACCAACATTAGATTGGATTGAATTCTTCTAAGATTTTCATACAAAGGTTGCCCAACTGAGTCTGCCCTTATCAATGCAATATGTGAAATAAGTTCATCAACGTTTCCATATGCATTAACCTTTGGGTCATCCTTCTTTACTCTTGCACCTCCAACCAATGATGTAGAACCCTTGTCACCAGTCTTAGTATATATATTCATCTCTTTCATTATGAATGTCTTAGCGGATTATTATTAATTTCATCAGATTCAATTTTTCCATCTCTCAATCTGATAATCCTATGTGCGTGTCTTGCAATATCTTCTTCGTGAGTAACAACAATAATAGTATTCCCTTTGTTGTGAATTTTTTCAAAGAGTTTCATTATATCAATTGATGTCTTTGAGTCTAAGTTACCAGTAGGCTCATCTGCAAGAATCATTGATGGGTTGTTAACCAAAGCTCTGGCTACTGCAACTCGTTGTCTCTGACCACCTGAAAGCTCGTTTGGTTTGTGGTGCATTCTATCAGTGAGATCGACACTCTCAAGTGCCCCCTCTGCTCTTTTTTCCCTCTCCACTCTTGCTTCGCCTGAGTATATAAGAGGTAGTGCCACATTCTCTAATGCCGAGTATCTAGGCAATAGGTTAAATGATTGAAAAATAAAACCAATCTCTTTGTTTCTAACCTCCGCCAGCTGAGTATCCTGCATAGAGGAGACATCTGTTCCGTTTAGGATATATTGACCTGAACTTGGACTGTCAAGACAGCCTAGTATATTCATCATAGTAGATTTGCCAGATCCGGAAGGGCCCATAATGGCCACATATTCGTTTCTGTTTATAGTTAGATCAACACCATCAAGCGCTCGTACCTCTTGAGTACCCACTTTGTAAATCTTCTTGATATCCTTTATGCTTATTACCTCGTTGTTCATCACACGATTAATTTTATGTCAACAAAACTACAAAATAAAGAGTTCATCTCTGTAATTAATTTGATTCTCTCCCTCTTTAAGTCTAAGATATAGCTCTTTAACAGCTCTTTCACCCTCTTCTCCAATTTCAAGAGTATGATTGTTTACAAAAAGATCGATATGCTTTTTCTGAACAGAACTCTCCATCTCTTGTGCGTGGCAGGCAACATACTCTCCCGAAAACTCGGGGTTGTCCATAGCAAATTGGATACTCCTTTTAAGTACTCTTCCTATTTTTGAGGCGGTTTCACTATCAATTTTTCGTGAAACAGCTATTCCACCTAACGGAACAGGCAGAGATGATACTGTGTGCCAATTTTCACCAAGATCCATAATCAAATGCAGCCCCTTCTCTTTAAAGGTGAATCTACCTTCGTGAATAAGAACACCTGCGTCAAATTCGCCATTAATTATGCTATCTGCAATTTTTGAGAATAAAATTGGATAAGTGGATTTTGCCTCAGGGAATGCAATTTTAAGGAGTAATGCTCCGGTTGTCATCTCTCCAGGTATTGCAATTCTGCTCGAAATTAATGCTTTAGAGATCTCCTCTCCATTTGCCGAGGATAGTTTACTTCCTTTTCGCGTAACAAGTAGAGGTCCGTTATGATAGCCAAGTGCACTACCGCTACGGAGCATAACATATTTGTCTGTCATAAGGAAGAAGGCGTGATAACTCATTTTACAGATGTCGTATTCTCTGTTTTGTGCTCCTTTGTTAAGTTGCTCGACATCTGCCAGAGTGATATCAAATTCTAACCCCTCGCAATCTACAAGATTGTGAACCATCGCGTGAAAAGCAAAGGTGTCGTTTGGACAGGGGGAGTATGCCAGCTTTAACCTCATTTTGTAAGTGACTGAAGAAGCTCTTTAACAGATTCTCTCAATTGGGAGAGGGCTAATGGGATATTCCATTTGCTTCTATCCCTTTCTCCCACCTCGTTTGAGATAGATCTTAACTCAACAAAAGGTATTTTTTCAAGGAGGCAAACATAAAAGAATGCTGCTCCCTCCATACTCTCAATCTGAGGTTTGAAGCCAAGTTGAAGCTGTGCTCTTTTTTCTGGCAATCCACTTACGGTTTGAACTGTAACAGCTGTTGCCTTGCCAAATTTCTTCAAAATTTTCTCAGCTTCCGGCATCAATTCAGGCGTTGTTAAAGCACCACCTTTAAAGGGATGAGTATCTGCATCCAAGATTTTATAATCAAACAGTGTTTGGAAACCGGAGTAAGTTTCAAATCCCAAGTCTCCAAAATACTCTTTTTCCACCCTTGCAACACTTCCAATGGGATAGTCATCTGAAAAACTGCCTGCAATGCCAATATTAACTGCAATTGCAAATGGAGGGGTGCTCTCAACAAGCATTTTTGTTAGTTTGTAACTTGTTGAGGTGCTACCTATGCCGGTTAGCATATATGTTACTTCCAGTGAATTCTGTTCGCTTTTAGAGAGAGAGTTAAAGGCCTGTTTAGCAGTTATAAGTTCCTCCTCTTCTGCCGCTGTGATGAGTATTCTCATATGTGGTTGGTGAAATTTTTTGTAATATTGCACGAAATTAGATAATTATTATGGCATATACAAAGAGAGACCAATATGACGAAGAGGTAACTCAAGAGCTTGCAAACAATTATAAAGCAATTCTTGAACATATTGGTGAGGACCCGGAAAGAGAGGGTCTTGTAAAGACTCCAATAAGGGTAGCTCGCTCTATTCAGTTTTTAACTCAGGGTTATGATATGGACCCTGCTGCAATACTAAATTCGGCAAAGTTTAAAGAGGAGTATCAGCAAATGGTGATTGTAAAGGATATTGAATTATACTCACTTTGTGAACATCATATGCTCCCTTTTTATGGGAAGGCACACGTAGCCTATATTCCAAACGGGTATATCACGGGCTTGAGTAAGCTTGCCAGAGTTGTAGAGGCCTTTGCAAGGAGGTTGCAGGTTCAGGAGCGACTTACTGTTCAAATAAGAGATTGTATCCAGGAGACTCTTAATCCGTTAGGAGTTGCTGTCGTGATTGAGGCTTCACATATGTGTATGCAGATAAGAGGTGTCCAGAAGTTAAATTCTGTAACAACAACATCTGCCTTTACAGGAGCTTTTCTCAAGGATTTTAGAACCAGAGAGGAGTTTATGCATTTAATTGGGGTGAAATTACATTAGAGAGTGAAAAGCTAAAGAGAAGACCTCCTTCAGGGAGGTTTTCTGCTTTAATATCACCGTTATGCATTAAAACAGCATTTTTTACTATTGAGAGTCCTAGTCCGGAGCCTCCGCTTCTTCTGCTTCTTCCTTTCTCAACTCTGTAAAACCTTTCAAAAATTCTCTCCAGCTGATTCGCAGGAACCCCTTTTCCGTTGTCTTTATACCTGAAATACGCTACTCCATCTGTTATTCCCGTACACTCAATTGAGATAGAGATATTCTCTCCTCCGTGATCAATTGAATTGTCAACCAAATTTTTGAACAGAGAGTAGATAAGCATATAACTTCCTTTGATGGCAATGTCGTCAGCTATATCAATCTTCATTTTTATTCCCCTTTCATCAAGTTTATATGAGAGGTCACTCCTTATTTCCTCGGCACATTTTCTTATACTTACTCTCTCTGTATGAAAGTTTTTGGGAGACTCTTCCATTTTGTTAAGGATGGATATGTCATTAATTATTGATGTTAGCCTTAAGGTTTGAGCATAGGCTCTATCTAGAAAAAATTTGCGTTGTTCAACATCAAGATTATCCTGGTTTATAATTGTTTCAAGGTAGCCTCGGATTCCGGTAACTGGAGTCTTAAGTTCGTGTGCGACATTATGGGTAAGTTCCTGTTTGTAACGTTTGTTCTCCTCCATTTGTGTGAAGGCCTTCATTATTTTTTCTCCAACATCTCCCAGTTCATCTTTTGGAAATTTTATCTCCTTTCTCTCCAGTTCACCGCTCTGAACAGCCTCTATAAACTCCTTTAATGCTGCTACCGGTTTGTTAATTCTTCTGGCCATAAAGATTATTGCAGCAATGGAGATTGCCAGGATAATCAGGATAAGAGTCATATATCTATTCTCTTTTATAAGAAGAGGCAGAACGGATGTATTATATTCAAGAGCCGTTCTTATAAAGAATTCCGGATATTTTGTTGCGTGATAGAGATAGTCTGCTTTAAGAGTGTTTGAATACCTTATAGCCGATCCTCCATTGCCAGTTCTGGCATCAATTAATTCCGGCCTGTTAAGGTGGTTTTCGGATATACTCTCTTTATCGGAGAAGTTATCATACAGAACCCAGGCATCAGTTGTAAGAATTGTAACTCTTATTTTTTCTGGGATTAATGCTCTAATCTCTCTCATAGCTTCAGCAATATGGGGCTCGTCTGCTCTATTCGGACTCTCGGGAAATTGCTTTATGAGTTGAGAATATATAAACCGCTGATATGGTATCATCTCACTTTTAAGCATCTCAATTTTAATGACTCTTTCCCTATGTGTGTATATAAGTGCAAAAGCCAGTGTTACTGAAACCAGCAGAAGAGAGAAATACGCTACAACTCTGTATCTGTATGTAATTTTCATTTTTTAATATTCAAAACAATATCCGTAGCCAGATCTGTTTACAATTGCACTTCCCATATCTCCAAGTTTCTTTCTTAATCTAGCAATATGTACATCAACTGTTCTTTCAAGAACATATGATTCGTTGTTCCATACTAAGTCAAGAATCTCTCCTCTTGAGTATATTTTCCCCGGATTTTGTGCAAGCCGGGATAAAATCTCAAACTCCTTTTTTGTGAGCTTAATATTTTGTCCTGAAATCTCCACCACCTTAGTCTCCACATTAATTGTCATATCTCCTCTTTTTAAAAGAGTGCTCTTTCCCGATATTGTTTGTGAAGGTAGTTCAACCTTTTTAATGTTGCTGCTTCTAAGCAGGAGTGCCTGGACCCGGGCAAGTACCTCTTTTATTGAAAAAGGTTTTGGAATATAATCATCGGCACCAGCTTCAAAGCCTTTGAGTTTGTCTTCTACAGAATCTCTGGCTGTAATAAATATGATTGGAACATCATTATTATACTCTTTTCTAATGAGTTCTGCAAGCTTAATGCCGGAAATACCCCCCATCATTATATCCAGCAGTAGCAGGTCGTATCCATTTTTTAGCATAGCAAAGGCATCCTCTGCCGAGAGGGCAATATCTGTTTTATAACCCGCATTTGAGAGGTTATACCGGAGGATTTCGCAAAGATCCTCTTCATCGTCAACAACAAGGATTCTCTTCTTTTCCATAATGCAAATGTATAATGATTGTTTCAATTTTATTACGAAACGGGCTCATTTGTAATAATATCTTAATTTTTTCGTCGCTTCCGCTTAACAGAGCAGGGATACTTTTGTCAACGATTTTAAAAAACAACATAAAGTGAGAAAAGAGATCTTAAAACTGACAATTTTGTTAACGTCACTTATTTTATCGTTACAAACGAATGGCCAAAATTCAGGAGTTTTAACAGGTACCGTACTTGACAAAAAAAGCGGGGAGCCGATAATAGGTGCAACTATCTATATTGAATCTATTCAAAAAGGGGCTTCAACAGATTTAGATGGGAAATATTCAATTTCCGGAATAAAGGCAGGTAATTATAAAGCAAGAGTAGATTGTATCTCATATGTGAGCATTATTGTTGAGGAATTAAAGATCTTAAACGGGACTACCAATTTTGACATTATGCTTGAAGAGAATGCTACTTTGCTAGAGGAGGCTATTGTTACATCGGCCAAAAGGATGAATTCAGAGATTGCAATGGTACAGGCTACAAGAAGTGCCGGGGTTGTGATGAGTGGAATATCTGGAAAGCAGATTTCTAGATCTCAGGACAGAAGCGCTGCTGAAGTTGTTAAAAGGATTCCGGGGGTTTCAATACTTAATGACAGATATATCGTAGTGAGGGGACTCTCCGGAAGATATAACAATGTGTGGATAAATAATTCTGCAGTCCCGAGTACAGACGCAGATACACGCTCCTTTTCATTTGATTTGCTACCAAGCTCTCAGCTTGAGAGCATAATGATTGTTAAGTCTCCCTCAGCAGAGATCCCATCCGATTTTTCTGGAGGGTTCGTAAAAATTCTAACTAAAAGTATGCCGGATAATAATGATTTTTCTCTCTCTTATGGGATGAACTTTAATACTGTGACACAATTTAATGACCATCTGTTTAATAGCTCTTCTCCTACCAGAAAACTTCAGTTTGATCCAAGAATGGATAATTATGACTCTCAGAAAGTAACAGAGATTACAAAAAAGGGATTTAAAAATAATTGGGGAGTTAAAAGTCATCAGCCTTTCCCGGACCAGAGACTAAATGTTATGATGAATAGAAATTGGTCGCTTAAAGGTGATGCATCGCTTGGACTTGTAGCCGCAGTTAACTATTCGCACAGTTATCAGACTTACGAAGATATGCTAAATGCAAGATTTGGAGTTTATAACTCTATCAGTGACAAATCTGAATATATATACAACTATTTAGATAACCAGTATAGTGTGGATGACAAACTTGGAGTAATGCTTAACATCACTTTGTTAAATAAGGATAGCAAGATTGAGTTTAGAAATATATTTAACAGACTAGATAAAGATAGATATACAACTAGAGAGGGGTGGCAGAACATAAGTTCAATGTATATACAGGAGAAGCAGGAGTATTTTAACTCTTCCAGAACAACATATACCGGACAATTTCTTGGCTCCGGCAAAGTTTGGAGAGGAGATTTCGACTGGAATGCAAGCTACTCATTCGCAGGAATGGAGCAGCCAGACAGAAGGATAATCAACAGAGAGGAGAATAATATATATGGTGATGAATATTTTGGTCATATGGCAATTGATCAAAATGAGATAACAAGAGACTTCTCGGAATTGGATGAACACATTTTCTCTGTTGCAGCAAATTATACATTACCTGTTTTTAGAACTCTTCCCTCTCCAGCTGAACTAAAGGCAGGGATTTACGGAGAGTTTAAAACGAGAGATTACTCAAACAGGCAGTTTTTCTATAGATATAACAATTATGGGCTTCCTAGAGATTTTGCATACAGAGATGTGGTTGATAAAATTCTTGTTGAAGAGAACTATTCTTACGATAAACTATATATCTACGAAGATACAGATAATAGAAACAGTTATATGGGAAGTAACGGAACCGGATCTGCCTATTTATCACTTAAAATTCCAGCAGGGAGATTCAACATTCTGGCCGGACTAAGGTATGAAATGGGGCAAATGAAACTAACTCTGTATGACAAGATCTACGAATTTAGTACATATGATAAGAGATACAATCATTCTGACCTCTTTCCATCCCTAAATATATCGTACAATATTGATAGAAAAAATCTCTTTAGAATAGCTTATGGATCATCCGTTAACAGGCAAGAGTTCAGGGAGGTCTCACCATCTGTCTACTATGACTTCAGCCTCTTCTCGGATGTCAAGGGAAATCCAGATCTTAAGCAGGCAAAAATTCACAATGCAGATTTGCGATATGAGTTTTACCCATCAGAAGATGAGTATATTACCTTGGCTCTATTTTACAAGTTTTTTAAGAATCCTATTGAGTGGACCTACTTGGATGCAGGAGGTTCATATACCTACACATTCGAGAATGCACTCTCTGCACAAAACTATGGTGTTGAGATTGACATAAAAAAGAGGCTAGATTTTATTGGATTAAAAAATTTCACATTTGGCATAAACGCAGCCCTTATTTCGAGTGTGGTTGATTTTGACCAAAGCTCCTCTCTTGAAAAGGATAGGGCAATGCAAGGTCAATCCCCGTATATAGTAAACTCAACACTCTATTATGACAATAGAGAGAAGGGTCTTAGCGTAGGTCTACTTTATAACAGAATTGGCAGAAGGATTGTGGGAATAGGAAGAGTAGACACCGGATCTGGAGCAAGCATAAACAATGATGTGCCTGATACATATGAGTTACCGCGAGATATAATTGATTTTGTGGC
>JAQVRQ010000012.1 GCA_028700975.1 Bacteroidales bacterium
AATTCCTGTTTATTCCTATGTTTTCATAGGTGGACCTGCTTATTCCATCGGCATCTACCCTTCTTATTCTCTCAATATTGTTCCTTGTAAAGTTGCCATTTAAATTGACACTAAGGTTCCAGGTTTGAGAAGACTTTCTATAGGCAAATGATATTGAGTTTCTCCGTACTGTTTCCAGGTTAGGATTTCCGTATGAGATATTCAGAGGGTCATTATCGTTGACATAAGGGTTAAGGTGCCAAATGCCCGGTCTGTTGAGCCTCTGAGTAAATGATGCCGATATTGAATTGCCCTTTTTTAGCATATATGCGAAATTGATATATGGGACAATATCAAATTGTTTATTAGTGAATGTGATATTGCCATCAGAGCTCTTTGAGACTCCATCGTTAATTGTATATTCCAATCTAAAGCCTCCTTTAAGCGAAAGAGACTTGTGTTTAAATGCATATCCTCCATACATATTGCCAATATGTTGGTCGTAGTCCAGATCATTCACCTTTTCAGGAGCATCATTCCAGATTCCCTCTGCAGGATCGTATATCTCAACATCTGTCTCAGAAAAATTTTGCCTTAAGATATATTTAATTCCGGTTTCAATATTATGTTTCTTTCCAATAGGATTGTAATAATCTGCCTGAAGAGTGTGCTCCAGTCCCATTGCCTTATTTTTTGACCGCTGAGAGTACTGGATGAAGTTTAGTTCAGGTACAACATTATTTGTATAATCGGACTCAGTAGGGCTGGCGTCAATGCTATAACTGAAGGTTAAATTCTGGTCCGGCTTTTTAAATGTCTTCTGATAAGACAAAGATCCGGAGCCGGAGCCGTACAGGAATTCAGATACATTTGTAGTGGAGTACTTGCGGGAAAGCACATTGTTAAGATTGTGTGACTCCATTGAGCTTGTACCAATATTAGTTGAGTTTCCAAGGTACCCCCATCCTGATAGGGTGATTAGATTAAGTGAGTCAATTTCATAACTGGCCTCAATGCTAAAGTTGTTGAATTTACTCTCTGAATTTGATGTGCCGGTGGTCTTTGAGTATTTATAATCATCACTCAGAAAGTTCTCGGATTGGGTTGAATAAGAAGAGCCTTTTGAAATTTGTTTTCCTGTATAAATATTTGTGCTTAGGGATAACTTTCCTATCTGAGCAGATATGTAGCCACCACCATTATACCCCCCCAGGGTGTTTACTCCTGCATTAATACTACCATTATATCCTTGTGTACTTTTCCTGTTTGTTATTATGTTTATTACACCTCCAATTCCCTCGGCATCATATTTTGCCGGTGGATTTGTAATAACCTCTATTGATTTTATAGCGCTGGCCGGCATCGCCTTGATAGCATCTTTGAAATTTCTCACAAGAAGTCCTGATGACCTTCCGTTAACTAGAACTTTAAAATTTGTCTCTCCATTTAATCTAACCACATCCTCTCCATCAACACTGAGCATAGGAACCTTTCTTAAAATATCCACGAGTGGGCTTGAGGCACTCTGTGGGTCTGAATCAAGGTTATATGTCAACTTATCGGGCTCATTTTTTATAAGTGGTTGTACTGCAGTAACTGTGACCTCTTTTAGCTGCATCCCTTCAACCAAATATATCTCTCCTACATCAATTTTTTTATCGCCCATTTTTAAAACGATAAGATCTTTAGAGTTTGAGTAGCCAATCATAGAACCTGATAAATAATAACTACCATAACCAGGTGCCTCTATTGAGAATCTTCCGTCAACTCCACCTGCAACAGCTTTTATTAATTTTAAAGAGTCGGTAAAAAGAGCAACGGTTGGATATTCAATACCTCTACCGGTCAACGAATCTGCTACTACTCCTGTAATAATAATTTTCTGATCTTCCTTTTTTTGAGCGAATGAGTTTTTGTTTGGGCATAGCAATGCAATACAGATTAGCAAAATAATCCTATTCATACGGGTTGATGTTAAATAAATAAAAAGGAGCTTGTGCAGGTTGGCTTATTCGAAACTGAATTCTCAGTTCTGCAAAAATAGTGCCTGATAGTGAGGTTAATTAACAAAAGAAGATTAAATGCTCAATGTTAGATTGTCAATAAATTGTAACTCTGTAATTTACCTTGTTGCTTGTGATGATGAACTCTGTTTATCTCCGCTTAGTCTATCGTCAATAACATTTCTTCGGGCCTTTTTAACCGTTGTCTGAAATTTACCAAATCTCCAAATAATGCTAAGGTTAGCTGCTCTTTGATATGTGATGCTGCGAGAGTGCATCTTGTAGGTGATATCTTCAGAATCAAATTTATATATTTTTGTTTTGCTAAAAGGCTCAATAATATTGAGGGATATTGTCATCTTCTCTTTCATTAGTTTTTGACTGATTCCAAAAGATGTTGATGAGTTAACAGGATAACTTGACTGGAGTGTTATATTACTTCTAAAGATAAATGCATTTGCATTGATTGAACCTCCTTTCCATAAACTTAAATTTGCTCCTAGTCCGCCAGAGTAGCCAAATCCGCTATTGCTGATACCTAGTTCATTAGAAGATATTTTTGTGTAAACAAGAGAGCCATTTACATATAGATTAAGTTTAGTCCCGGCTCTGTAGGTATAATTTACATTGAATGTGAAATTCTGGTTTTTACCAATATTTTCATATGTAGAAAGACTTACTCCCGCTTCGTTTACTCTACGAATATTTTCAATATTGTTCCTTGTAAAATCGGCTCCTAATGTTAAGCCTAAATTCCAGCTCATAGAGGCTTTCATATAGCTGAGGCTTATTGCATCTCTCTTAACGCTTTTTAAATCCGGATTGCCGTATGAGATATTCATAGGGTTTGAATCGTTAACATAAGGATTAAGATAGTGTATCCCTGGTCTGTTTAATCTTTGAGTATAGGATAGTGAGAAGATATGCCCGCCACTCTCCATATATGATACAGATAAATATGGTACTACATCAAACTGTTTATTTGTAAAAGTTACATTTCCAGTGTTGCTTTTTGATATACCATCGTTTAGGGTATATTCTGCCCTAAAACCGCCCTTTAGTGAAAATTTTTTATGTTTGAATGTGTAGCCACCATATAGACTTCCAATGTGTTGGTCATAATCA
The DNA here is from genome assembly GCA_028700975.1 of Bacteroidales bacterium. GTDB lineage: Bacteria > Bacteroidota > Bacteroidia > Bacteroidales > UBA932 > Bact-08. The sequence continues at coordinate 3,108 of JAQVRQ010000012.1, forward strand.
AGGTCATTAACTCTACTATTATCCTCCATCCATACTCCGCTATTTTCATCAAATATCAAGATAGTAGTGTTAGAGTAGTTTTGTCTTAAAGTATATTTAATACCAGATTCAATAAAGTGTTTGTTTGTTATTGGATTGTAGTAGTCAGCCTGAAAGGAGTGTTCAAATCCATAGGCATCGTTTATTGAATTTTGGTCGTAGGCTATATAATCAAGAACTGGATTGATTGTACTCTCATTTCGTGTGTCCATAGGGCTCCAGTCTGCACTATAACTGATTGTAAGTGATTTCTCAGGCTTTTTGAAGTTTTTTTGCCAAGAGATAACACCCGAGCCAGTCCCAAACTGGTTGTTGCTTATAAATATATTATCATATTTTCTTGAAAGAATTCCTGACGAGTTGAATGCACTGTAATGAGATATTCCTCTGTTTATTGAATTGCCCATATAACCCCAGCCTGAGAGTGTTATAAGATTTAACGAGTCAATCTCATAACTCGCCTCCATTGATAGGTAAGAGATCTTGTTTTGTACATCAGATTCTCCATCGGTTTGAGACCTTCTAAACTCTTCACTAAGGTAGTTTTCAGAATCTGAAAATGACTGATTCTTATTCATTACTATGTTCCCGTGAAAGATATTTGTGCTAATTGCAAATTTCCCTATTTGTGCCGATATATAACCGCCTCCTGTATAACTCCCTCTGGTATTGGCCGAACCACTTAGGCTTCCGTTAAATCCGTTATTGGTTCGTCTGTTTGTTATGATATTTATTATGCCGGTAATTCCCTCTGCATCATATCTTACAGGTGGGTTTGTTATAACCTCGACAGATTTTATCGCATTTGCCGGTAATGCTTGTATTGCCTCTTTAAAATTTTTAGCAAGGAGACCAGTAGACCTTCCATTTACAAGCACTTTAAAACTCTTTTCACCGTTTAGTCTAACTTCATTTTCGCCGTCAATACTTATCATTGGTACCTTTCGCAGAATCTCTGCAGCAGTACTTGAGGCCGTCTGTGGATCAGAATCAAAATTATATGTGATTTTATCTGGCTCCGCCTTTATAAGGGGTCTCACTCCGGTGACTAGAGCTTCCTGGAGCTCCATCCCCTCAAGGAGCTTGAATGCTCCGGCATCAACTCTTCTCTCATCTCCCTTAATAATGATGTTTTTTTTAATAGAAGAGTACCCAACCATAGAGACAACTAAAGTATATTTTCCGGGAGTAATCTCAGTGATGATAAATCTACCATCTGCTCCACCTGCTACAGCAGAGACTATCTTCATCGAGTCAGTGGTTAGTACCACCGTAGGGTATTCAAGAGCTTTTTCAGTTAGGGAGTCTTTAACCGCTCCTATTATAGATGTAAATTGATTAATTTTTTGCTGAGAAAAGGCAAATGTTTGAAAATATACTATCAAAACAGATGTTAGAAGTGCTCCTGTTCTAATCATAAAAGTCTGAGAGATTTGATATTTAGTTAAAAAAACAAATCTAGTTACAATATTCTATCATTGTTCATTTTTAAGATAAAAAATTGATACAGAAGCAAAAAAATGATAATTAATTAATATTTAAAAGTTGTTACATTTACTTAAATAAAACTAAGAGATAGCTAAACTATCAGAGTTAATAATTGTTTTACTTAAAACCTTTTATAATGAAAAATTTTTTCAAGCTAATTGCATTCTTTGCTCTTCTTTTTGTTGGGACTGGAACAATTTCTTCACAAGTTAAGTATAATGTTCAAGCGGGTTTGAACATAAGTGAAATGACCAACAGTATTGTTTCTACATCTTCAAAACTTGGATTACGAGCGGGTTTGGGTTTAAACTACAACTTCTCAAAACTCTTCTCTGTAGATCCCTCTCTTCTCATTGTTTCAAAAGGATTCCGCCAGCCAGATTTATCATATAAGGTATCTCCGTTATATCTTCAGCTACCAATTAATGCCACACTTAATTTGCCATTGACAAATGATATTAAAATACTTGTTGGAGCTGGCCCATATGTTGCTTATGGAGTAGGAGGAAAGGGGATAATGAAGGTTGAGTCTGGTGAAATACTTGATGAACAACCGCTCTTTTCGAACAATATGTTGTCTATGACAACATACAAGAATAGATTTGATGCAGGGTTGAATGCCAATATTGGAGTAATGTTTGGCGATATTGTAATATACATTGGAGGCGACTTTGGTTTTATTCCGGTTAATGAATTAGATTTTGACACCAAAAACTATAATAGTAGTTTTTACCTAATGCTCTCATATAGATTTTAACAAACAATAGAAAATGAAAAATATATCAATAATTTTTATCTCCTTGCTTTTTCTGCTAAAGCCTGCAGGAGTATTTGCTCAGACCAGCAATACTTCGCCAGCTGCAGATTTTTATAAACTTTCCTTTATGTCAATCTCTGGCGAGAAGATTGATTTCTCGTCTCTGAAAGGAAAAAAGGTATTAATCGTTAATACTGCTTCAAAGTGTGGTTACACTCCTCAGTTTTCTGAACTGGAAGAGCTAAATAAAAAATATGGCAATAAACTCATAATATTGGGTTTCCCTTCTAATGACTTTATGAACCAGGATCCAGGTTCAAATGAGGAGATACTCTCGTTTTGCAAGGAGAATTATGGAGTTACTTTTACTATGATGGAGAAGTCATCTGTTAAAGGTAAGGATAGAAACCCTGTTTACTTATGGCTAACTGAGAAGAGCCTTAATGGCTGGAATGAAACCCAACCAGGGTGGAACTTTAACAAGTATCTAATTGATGAGAGCGGTAATCTTATAGCACATTTCTCTTCAAAAGTAAAACCCTTATCAGAAGATATTATTTCAAAGCTCTAGTTTAAAAATTGCGATATACTCTTTTGTTGCGGAAGGATTGGTTCATAAATCTCTCCGCAACTTTTTCGCGATAACTCTTTGATACCGGGATATCAACGGACATCTCTGTATCTAACTCAAGATAGACGTTTTCTCTCTCTCTTCTCATAACTTTAACTCTTGAGAAATTCACGAGATATGATCTGTGACATCTGGTTACCGGTGTCCCCATCAGCTCCTCTTCCAATTTTTTTAAAGTATTTCTTAGAAGAAAGTTTTTAATTTTCCCTCCGGCTAGATAGTGTATAGTAACATAGTTATCATCGGACTCAATGTAAAGAAGGTCAGTATGCCTGACAGAGAGCCTTAATGTTCTCTTATCATCTGTAAAAAGTATATTATCCGGAATATTCTCCAGCTCATCGTTTGACTGATCCTCAATTATTGAAAGTCTCTTTTTACTCTCCTCCCATCCAAAGTAAAACCATAAGGTAATGTATGGAAGAAGTAGAACAAGAGATGTGTTAACCATTGAAGATTTAAAGGTTAAAATAACATCTTTCCCTTGATTTGCTTCAAGAGATAATGTGAATATTGTATAGAAGAGGGACATAAACAGAATCTCAAAGAAGACCCAAAAAAGGTATGTTACATATGAAATATTATGTCTTCTGGAGTAATAATACATTATAATTCTGCTTATTACAACTACAAGTACTCCGGTCAGGATTATTGGAGCAGAGAATAGAAAGAATTTAAAATCAGATACATTATACCAGGTTTTTGAGCCGAATGGTTTATATATATTAATGAAAAGCAGAGCGAAGGCAGCCGTAAAGATGACAAGCCTCACGATGTTTACCTTTTTTAATATATGGTCGGGTATTTTCATATCTATGCAAAAGTAGTTATTTTTTCATTGACCACACATATTGGAATTTCACCCCATATATTACTTTTTAGCCAACTTAGTGCTTTACAAACACCATTTTTTTTAAACACCCCTTTAACTTCTCGTTATTTGTATAAATATCCTTAGAGTTATGAAAATCGATGTCTTAAAATTTATTGAAAAGCTCGGATTTGATGAGATCTTAAATAAGAGAAAAGAGATAGTCCCTGTTGAACTTTTAAACAAGAGAGAGGAGGAGATTATTGAGAATACCAAGTTTGATTATTATATCGTATCTCCTGACGAAAAGTCATTAAAAGCTACATCTGCTATTTTTCTTTTTCACGGATTAAATGAGAGAAATTGGGATAAATATATGCCCTGGGCAGAGTACCTGGCAAATAATTTGAAAAGACCGGTTGTCCTTTTTCCGCTCTCTATGCATATAAATAGATCTCCCCTCTGCTGGTCAGATGCAAGAGCAATGCAAAAGTTAATTGATGAAGAGTACAAGGGGAAGCAAAGGGCAGAGAACTTAACGTTTATTAACTACGCTCTTAGTAAAAGGTTACAGGCAGATCCTTATAGATTTTATCTAAGTGGACGTGAAACAATATACAATGTTCATCAACTTATGAATGAGATACGGTCTGGTAGGCATCCATTACTTGCAAAGGGTTGTAAAATAGACATTTTTGCATATTCAATTGGAGCTATGATGTCTCAGGTTCTCTTGACCTCTGATGTAGAGGGACACTTTAACGATAGTAAGCTATTTATGTTTTGTGGAGGTGCTGTTTTTAACGAGATGAACGGAAGTTCTCGGATGATAATGGACGGCGATACTTTTCAATCATTAAAGAGTTACTTTACAACAAAGTTTATATTTCCGCAGCACGAGAAAAGAATAATGGGTGATAACTTGGAGAGTGCTTTTATTGCACATATTGATAAGGATTTATGTAAGGATAGAAGAGAGGCCTTTTACAAAAAGAATAGCTATAGAATTTGCGTGATATCTTTGACAAAAGACTCTGTTATTCCTACATCCGGAATTAAATCTGCACTTGGAATGGAGTCAGAAAGCTGCATTGAGGAGATGGATTTTCCGTTTAGATATTCACACGAGAACCCTTTTCCCGAGGGTGAAAAAATAGCCGCCGAGCGTAAATACTATTTTGAAAAAGTGTTTAGCAGGGCGGCAGATTTTCTGAGATAGATAGTTCCTATAGCATAGTTGCAGGATTTATATTATCTTTTTCAATGTCCTTGAAGTAGTTTACTGTACCTACCATAAGCTCATCTGTAGCAGTATCATCGCAAACTATAATACCCTTTGGATGCATCTGAAGTACGCTGATAGTCCACATATGGTTCAGGCTTCCCTCAACAGCCATTTTAAGAGCTCTAGCCTTATGATGACCATTGACTAGAATCATAACCTCTTTGGCATCCATAATTGTACCAACTCCTACAGTAAGAGCAGTTTTTGGAACTTGAGTTATATCATTATTAAAAAATCTTGAATTTGCGATTATTGTATCTGTAGTAAGTGATTTAACTCTTGTTCTGGATGCAAGTGAGGAGCCAGGTTCATTGAAAGCAATGTGCCCGTCTGGACCAATTCCACCCATAAATAGGTTTATTCCTCCGTATGATATAATCTTTTTCTCATAATCTTCACACTCTTTCTCAAGATCAAGAGCGTTACCATTTAAGATGTTTGCATTTTCAGGTTTGATATCTATGTGCCTAAAAAAATTATCCCACATAAATGTGTAGTATGATTGCGGATGCTCCTTTGGAATTCCAATGTATTCATCCATATTGAATGTTACAACATTTCTGAATGAAACAGTACCCTTCTTGTATAGCCTTATGAGTTCTTTATAAGTTCCATAAGGGGTTGAACCCGTTGGAAGACCGAGGATAAAGGGTTTATCTGGAGTGGGCTCAAATTCTTTTATCCTTTTTACAATATATGCAGCAGCCCAATGCGAAATCTGCTCGTAAGAGTTCTGAATAATTAATCTCATATTAAGTTCGTTGTTATGATATGTTAATTCTCTAATAGTTCCTGTGCATTTGCAAGAGCAGCAGTTGTAGTTTTAGTGCCACTTAACATTCTTGCAATTTCTTTCTTTCTTTCATCTCCCTCAATTCTCTTTATGAGAGTTTTTGTACCAATATTGTCTTCAATTTCTTTATAAACAAGAAGATGACATACTCCTTTAGATGCGATTTGAGGCAAATGAGTTATTGCAAATATCTGCATTTCTTTAGCCATTTCCATAATTAATGAACCCATTTTATCTGCAATTCTTCCGGAGACACCTGTGTCAATTTCGTCAAATATCATTGTAGGCATACCTATACCTTTAGCTAAAATGGATTTAAGTGAGAGCATTATTCTGGATAACTCTCCTCCTGAGGCTACTTTATTTAGCTCTCTGGCATCAATATTTTTGTTGGCAGAAAAGAGAAAAGTAATGGTAGAGTAACCTGTATCTGAATAATTATCGCCTTTTTCAAGTTTAGTTATAAACTCTGCATATGGCATTTCAAGGTCTCTTACAACTGACCTTACTGTTGACGAAAATTTCTCAATGTTCTGTTCTCTGATAGAATGAAGTTTATCTGCTAATTTAGTTCGCTCTTTATGTAATATATCAACTTCAACTTTAAGTTTCTCAACTGCCTCCTTACTCATATCAGAATTATCAATTTTTTCAGCAAGAGAATCTCTATATGATATAAGTTCTGTAACGTTTGATAGATGATGTTTCTTTAGCAATTTATATAGATCAGATATCCTCTCCTCAACTGCTGAGGCCCTTTCTGGTGATATTATAACACTTTCAGCCAGTGATTCAGTCTCATCCAGAATATCTTTAAGTTCAATTTTGCAGCTCTCTAGCCTTGCGCTCAATTCGTTAGCTGAAGAGAAGTTTGAAGAGATCTTTCCGGCAACTGCAGAAGCCTCCTTAAGATTTGCTATTACTGAGAACTCTTCATTTTCAATTAGAGAGGATATAGTTTGGAGAGAAATTTTTATCTCCTCAGCATTTGACAAAATTTTAAACTCACTCTCCAGCTCCTCAAGTTCGCCCTCTTTTAGTGTAGCGTCTGTTAATTGTTTGAGCTGATATGCGTTGAATTCGTTTTCAATTTCTATAGATTCTACCTCTTTTATAAGTTTTCCAAGTTGAGTCTCTTTCTCTATAAGCAATCGGTGAACCTCTGAATACTTTTTAAGCAGAGTTCCATTTCCGGCATATGAATCAAGCACAGATAACTGAAATCTGCTCTCTCCTAAAAGAAGATGTTGATGTTGAGCGTGGATATCAACAATTTTCCCGGATATTGATTTGAGGAATTGAAGGGTAACAGGTTGATCATTTATAAAGCTTCTCGACTTCCCTCCGGGAGTAATCAGACGTCTTAATATAAGATCACTATCTGCGTCAATTCCTTCGCTAACTAATAGATCTCTCATCTCTCTATCTCCAGGATTTGAGAAGATCGCTTCAACTACACAATTTTTTTCAGGATTTTTTAAAGTCTCCGGATCTGCCTTATTGCCAAGGAGCAGAGATAGTGCTCCCATAAGGATAGACTTGCCTGCGCCAGTCTCTCCGGTTATTATAATAAGCCCTTCTGGGAAATCAATTTCAAGATTCTCAATGAGGGCATAGTTTGATATTATCAGGCTTTTGAGCATACCAGCAGGTTTTCAATGAAGTCTGCAATGTCTGAAGCAACCTTCTCTTTGCTTTTAAGAGGGTAGGCAGTAATATCTCCTTTAGAAGATATAATAGAAATCTTATTGGTCTCTGTGCCAAAACCGGCTCCTGAATCATTCATAGAGTTAAGTATTATGGCATCTAATCCCTTTCTTCCAATTTTTTCTTTAGCGTTCTCAATTTCATTATCGGCCTCAAGTGCGAAGCCAATATGAATCCTTCCCTCAACTTTTATTTCACCCAGACTTGCTGCGATATCCTTTGTGGGAACAAGGTTTAGCGTAAGTGGTCCCTTATCTCTTTTTAATTTCCCCTGTTGAGGCCTCTCTGCTTTATAATCTGAAACAGCTGCACATAAAATTACAATGTCTGTTTTATCTTTATAGCAATCAAGAGTTTTCTCCTGCATCTCTTCGGCAGAGTTTACATTCAAAACCCTATTAATACCTAATGGTGGATCAAGTGAAACGGGTCCGGAAACAAGATCTACAATCGCACCACGTCTCACCATTTCTCTTGCAATTGAGTACCCCATTTTCCCGGATGAGTAGTTTGATATATATCTTACTCTATCTATCTCTTCTCTGGTAGGACCTGCATTAATAAGGACTCTTTTTCCTTTTAAGGCCGATTTTTCATTTGTAAGCAATCTGTCTAATGCAAAAAGAATCTCTTCCGGTTCAGCCATTCTCCCCTTACCTTCAAGCCCACTTGCAAGTTCTCCTGAAGAGGGTTCTACTATTGATACTCCACGATCTGCAATAATTTTTAGATTTGTTTGAGTAGAATTATGTTTGAACATATCCAAATCCATAGCAGGAGCTATCATTACCGGACACCTGGCAGATAAATAAGTAGTAAGCAGTAGGTTATCCGCAATTCCGGCAGCCATCTTTGCTATTGTATTTGCAGATGCTGGAGCAATGATGTATGCATCTGCCCATAAACCCATACTTACGTGACTGTTCCAGTCTCCGTTTTCAGGATTATAAAACTCCACAAGCACAGGATTTTTTGAAAGGGTTGCCATAGTTAGCGGAGTAATAAAGTGTTTTGACATTTCAGTCATAACAACCTTTACCTCAGCACCCTCCTTAATAAGAAGACGAGACAGCATTGCGGCCTTATAAGCTGCAATGCTGCCAGTTATTCCTAGCAAGATATGCTTACCGCGAAGCATTACTCCTCTATCTTTCTATAATGAATTCTCTCCTCTTCAAATTCGTTTACTGCTATAAGAGTAGCTTTTGGGAGTCTTTCGTAATAACGCGAAATTTCAATTTGTTCACGATTTTCAAAAGTCTCCTCTAGAGTATCTGCATAATTTGAAAACTCTTCCAGCTTCTGATTCAACTCAAATTTCATCTCAGCAGAGATTTGATTTGCTCTTTTAGCGATTATCATTACAGATTCGTAAATGTTCCCTGTAGGCTCTGCAAGTTTTGATATATCTCTTGTTACAGTATTGCCCGGTACATTTTTTCTGATTTCCATATTCTATTGATTTATTTTTGTTTCTGCTTGCGCTTTGTTGAACATTCCATCTAACTCTTTCCTGTATTTTGATTCTGGAAACTCGCTAATGAAATTGTAATATTCGTCAATAAGAGCCAAATACCTCTCTCTCTGCCTCTCTTTAATACTCTGATGTGCGTATCTGTAATGAGAGACAACAAGATAATACATAATGTCTTCTCTATATCTGTTATCAGGATTCTCCTTAATTGCATTTTTTAGTGCAAAAGTGGCTGCTTTATAATCCTCAATTGTGTGGTATATCTTGGCTGCCTCGTAGCTTTTTCTGTCAAGTCTCTCTTGTAGATCAACAAGCATATCTTTACATTTAACTAAGTATTCAGTATTAGGATAATCATATAAAAATTCGTTGATTGCTGCCAATGCTGAATAAGTAGGTAATTGATCAAGCTCGTATCTGTATGTTGACTGATACAAGCAGTCAATCCTCAGAAAACGTGCCTCCTCTGTAAAGGGGCTTCTTGGAAAGACTCTTGTAAATTGGTCAAAATTTGCCTCGGCAGTTTGTAGATCTCCCCATTTGTAGTTGCTTAGACCAAAATAAAACTGGACGGTATCATCTTTGGATGTTCCCTTAGTAGCCATTAGGATTTGTTCAAACAAATCTGCAGCTTTTTTGTATTTTTTTTGGTTGAAGTACTCAAATGCACCGTTATACTTAAGTTCTACATCTGCACTTCTGTAAAGCAGTTCATACTTAGATGCGCAAGAGGTGATTATACCACCCAGGATAATGACGATTAAAAGCTTGGCTTTATTCATTTTATTAAATTATTTGTTCTCTGAGAGAAAACGTTCTGCATCAATTGCAGCCATACATCCGGATCCGGCAGCGGTAATAGCTTGCCTGTAGACAGGGTCTTGTACATCCCCAGCAGCAAAAACACCAGGAACATTTGTTTTGCTACTTTTACCTTCAGTAAAAATATAACCCTCTTCATTTGTCTTTACCCATTTTGAGAAAATCTCAGAGTTTGGATGGTGACCAATTGCGAGGAAAAACCCGTGAATATCTATTTTTTTCTCAGTCCCATTCTTATGAGCAAGAATCGCACCATTCACACCACCAAATGGTGTTCCGGTAATCTCTTTTGTGTTATAATTCCACAAAATCTCAATATTTGGGGTGTTTTTAACTCTCTCTTGCATTGCAATTGAAGCTCTGAGAACATCCCTTCTAACTATCATATAAACTTTGTTGCATAGACCTGCAAGGTAAGAAGCCTCTTCACAAGCGGTATCTCCCCCTCCAACAACAGCTACATCTTTACCTTTGTAGAAAAAACCGTCGCAGGTTGCACACGCAGAAATCCCCTGTCCCTTGAATTTCTCTTCGCTCTCCAGGCCTAAGTATTTCGCTGTCGCTCCTGTTGAGATTATTATTGTCTCAGCAAGAATCTCCTTCTCATCATCAATACTAACTTTGAATGGCCTTTCTGAGAGGTCAACAGAGCTTACTGATCCAAAGCGTACATCTGTGCCGAATCTCTCTGCCTGCTTTTTTAAATCCTCCATCATCTCATTTCCAGTAATACCACTTGGATATCCCGGGAAATTGTCAATTTCAGTTGTTGTAGTTAGCTGTCCTCCAGGCTGAATTCCTTCGTATAATACAGGAGCTATATTGGCTCTGGAAGCATAGATAGCGGCGGTATATCCTGCAGGGCCACTACCAATTATTAAACATTTTATTTTTTCTGCGCTCATTTTTACATTGCTTTATTATTGTTTCCAACCCACAAAGGTACAATTTTTTTTCTGATAGCCATTTCAAGCCTAAGCTCCCAGACCAGCAAAAGCGACATTGTCCATCTTGATGCTAGAAGCCAGGGGATTGAAGCACCAACTGACGCTACTAGAAAGACATCTTCAAAATTACTATGAGATATTCCTATGTGGTGGTTCAGAAGATCGATATCTTTTTTAGTTATTTTACCCGATTCACTCTCGTCTATCATTACAGCAGCTCCGTAAGCAAGACCCAAGGTGTTGGCAACAATCCACAGAAATGATGTTTTTGCAGGTAACCCAAAAATAGCCATTACCGGTCTCATAAATTTTGAGAGCCATTTAATCACACCAAATTCAGAGAGAAGTCTCTGAATAATTGATAGGGTGAAAATTAATACGCTCATAGTCACAACAAGACGTAATGTTTTTATAAACCATATCTCCAGCATCTCCATAAGAGTAATATCTAATGCTCCTGCATCGATTACTGCCATTTTGCCACCCCCCGGAATAATAATATTGAGAACATATCCAATGATAAATGATGATATTGTTCTAACCATTATCATTCTGAAAGCTGATGAACCTGTCTTCTTTTGAACAGCTGTCTCTGTTACCATATTATGAGCTGCTAAAATCATAGCAGATAAAATTGTCACAGTCCTAATATCCAGGTTAAGTGTAGCCATAACAGCTATAGCTGAATAAACATTTACAAAAAAACCTGATACGTATGCCAATGCAGCCTCCCCGGGTAGGCCCAGCATATTGAAAAGTGGACTGAGAAAAGCAGAGATGTAAGGGAGAATTTTAAAATATTCAAGAAATTGAACCCCCAATGTTACAAGTACTGTTATACGAACAAGCCAAAGACATGTTTTCAATGTCTTTGGCAAGATCTCTTTAATTGCATTTATAGCTCTATTTGTTGCAGATTTCTCCATATAGTCTTAAATAATCCGCAAATATAGGCTTATTTTCAACTCTTAATAATTATTTTTCTTGGGCTCAAAATAAGATTTTGGATGTTGACACGCAGGGCAGGTCTCCAATGCCTTTTTGCCTTTGTGAACATAACCGCAGTTGCGACACTGCCACTCAATCTCCTCCTCTCTTTCAAACACCTTTTCTGCTTCTACTCTTGCTAAAAGAGTTCTGTAGCGAGCTTCGTGCTCTGCCTCTACCTTTGCAATCATTTTAAATGCACTGGCAATTTTTGGGAACCCCTCTTCAAGAGCTATTTCAGCAAAAGCAGGATAAAGTTCTGTCCACTCCTCGTTCTCTCCGGCGGCGGCGGCCTCAAGATTCTCTTTAGTTGTGCTAATTATTCCGGCAGGATAAGAAGCGGTAATCTCTACCATTCCACCTTCAAGAAACTTAAAGAACCTCTTTGCATGCTCTTTTTCCTGTTCTGCTGTTTCTGTAAATACAGCTGCAATATGTTCAAATCCCTCTTTTTTGGCAACCCCGGCGAAGTATACGTATCGACTTCTTGCCTGAGACTCTCCGGCAAAAGCTTTTAGAAGGTTTTGTTCAGTTCTTGTTCCTTTAATGCTCTTTTCCATAATTGTTTATATTAAAATGAGTTCATAACAAAAATAGTCAATATATTTGTAAACAGGAAGAGTGTAAAATCAATTTTTACTATGGAAAATTTAAAATTGAATAGTATTAGAGAGTATATGAAGGAGATGGCAATTTCCGCTTTCATTGTACCTTCAAATGACCCACATTTTGGTGAATACATACAAAATCACTTCAATACAAGAGCCTGGCTATCCGGATTCACAGGATCAGCCGGAACATTGGCAATTACATTAAAAGAGGCCGCACTCTGGACAGATTCAAGATATTTTTTACAAGCAGAGATGCAACTCTATGGTAGTGGTATTGAGTTGAAGAAATTGAAAGCACCAGGAACAGAGAGTCTTGAACATTGGATAATGGAGAGGCTAGAGAGCAACCAAAGTGTTGGTATTGATTCTTCGCTCTTCTCACTATCAGAATATAATTCATTGAAACTCTCATTTAATAATTTAAACATTCAACTTTGCAACGATCCTTTTTATAGTATATGGAAAGATAGACCGGAACTCTTTTTCAACCAAATAGAGTTACTTGCGGAGGAGTTTTCAGGAGAGAGCACCTCTTCAAAACATAGAAAGTTAATTTCAATGCTGGGAGTTGTGCCACCATTTCTCTATTTAGTCTCAAATTGTGATGATGTCGCCTGGCTATGCAATATCAGAGGTACAGACATCCCTTATAACCCCCTGCCATTATCATATGCTGCTATTTCTTGTGAGAAAATCTTTCTTTTTATTAATATTAATTCATTAAAATTTCAGGATAAAAAAGTTCTGGAGAGCGAGGGTGTAGTTATAATGCCTTACGATTCCTTTACATCCTTTATTTCAGAATATCCGGAAAAGGCTTTGAGGATAGCTTATCCTGAGAAAATTTCAATAAGAAATTACAATAACGCAGTGAAAGGGGGAGCGAGATTTCAGCTTGATCAATATAGAGGCGGTGCCATCTCAATGCTTAAGGCAGTTAAAAATCCAATAGAGCAGGAGGGATTTCGAAAAGCTATGATATATGACGGAATAGCCTGGATTAAGACTTTAACAGAACTTGAAAAAAGGCTTCAATCGGGAGTCAATGTTTATGAAAAGGAAGTAGCTGACCTGTTTTATCAAAACAGGTCATTAAATCCTAATTATAAAGGAGAGAGTTTTTCACCAATAGTTGCAACCGGAGCTAACGCCGCTCTTCCACATTACTCACCATCAGAAGAGGACGTTCTTATTGAGAGAAAAGGCTTCCTTTTAATGGACACAGGAGGTCACTATCTTTGTGGAACAACTGACACTACAAGAACAATTTGCACAGGAGTTATAACAGAGGAGCAGAAGAGGGATTATACTTTAATTCTTAAGGGGATGATATCACTCTCCATAGCAAGATTTATAAAGGGTACGAGAGGCTCCCAACTTGACATTCTTGCCAGGGGGCCAATTTCATCTGTCGGTAAAATATATATGCACGGGACAAGTCACGGAATTGGGCACTATCTGTGTGTACACGAAGGACCTCAAAGTATAAGAATGGAGGAGAATCCCGTAACTATAGAGCCCGGAATGGTTTTATCTAACGAACCAGCAATTTATCAGGAGGGTAAATACGGAATTAGGATTGAAAATGTATTGCTGTGTAAACAATGGAAAGAGACAAACTGGGGAGTATTCTATGAATTTGAAACATTAACTTGTGTCCCAATTGATACAAAACCAATCATAAAAGAGCTACTCTGTCAATCTGAGATTGATTGGCTAAATAACTATAATAGGATGGTTAAGGATAAGCTCAGTAATTATCTTAATAGAGAAGAGCAGATTTGGTTATCTGAAAGTTGTAAGAAGCTCGACTGAAAAATCTGGTCTGTAGACAATTATTCGTGCTGTGCTATTTGATAGTCCAGACCCTGAAGACCTTCTGAGAAATTTGAAATTTGACTGCAGAAGCATCTCCTCTTGCTCCTCTTCAATAAATTCAAATAATCTTCTACCATATTTTGTGAGTCTTTTAGTGTAGTACCTTCCAAGATCATAGGCTTGAAATGAGTATGGACTTGGCTCTGCACCAAAAAGAGCTCTATACTTTGCAAGGAATTTTTTAACATCCTCTTTGCTGTAATCAACATAATACTGCATTGCAAGATGAAGATTCATAGAGTGATAATAATTTATATCAACACTCTCAAAATTTCTCCATCTGGGTAGCCCTAAAATAGTTATTTTGTATCCGTTACGTGAAGAAATCAGATTAAGGTTTCTTAGAACATCAGATACAAATGCTTCTGAATTTGAGATTACGATAACGTAATTCTCTCTCTCTGCCTCAAGCTGATTTAAAAGTTGATCTCCAACCGATCTGCCCTCCAAAAGACCATAAGAAAAACTTTTATATGGAATGCCATACTCATCTAAAAAGGATTGAGTTACATTAAGCATTCTCTCCTCTTTTCCACCTTTTTCATAAAAAAGAGCTACGTGAGAGACCAATGGAATACTACTTAGTAAAACTCTTTGTTGATCTTCGTCAGCAACCGAAATTTGCATAAAATTTGGATTCCCTTCAATGTACTTCTCAGCAGCCGGATCCATAGGGGATACAATTGGAATCTCCCTCTCTTTTGCAAAAGGGAGCATCCCTTCTATTTCAGATGAAAAAACCGGTCCAATAATCAGTTCGCTTTTATCAATTCTACCGGAATAGACTATTTGTGATGAGTTTTGATACTCTTTGCTGTCAATAACTTCAACGTTCATTGAAATACCATCCTCTTTTGCATCATTTACTGCCATTAAAAAGCCGTGGTAAAAATCAATATAATTGTTCCCTACATTACTGTTTTCAATAATGTTTTTTGAGTCTGCAGGGATTATTAACGAAACGTTATGTATATGGTTGTTAGCAGGCCTCTCTGCTCTGTTAACAGGCTTTTCAAGTTCTGCCTCCCTCTTTTCATTAGCAGTGTCCTCTGCAATCACTAATGATTTTGACACATATGATAAATCCGGAATAAGAATAACCTGTCTGGTTTTTAGCTCTTTACTATCAAGCTTGTTAAGTGAAATTATATCCTCTATTTTTACATTGTACTTTTCAGAAATGGATTCCAATGAATCAAACCATCTTACCGTGTGTTTAACATATTGTCCATCCGGTAAATTTTCTCTTCTAACAAGAAGAATTTCTCCTGCTTTAAGTCCCTCTGCAATTTTTGGATTGTCCTTACTCAACTGGTTTACATCTACATTATAAGCTTTAGATATTGAAAATAGTGTCTCAGATGGTTGAACCCTATGTATATAAAATTCACCACTCTCATTTCTTACAATCTCTTTTGAGATTTTAATTTTTGACGGAGAATACTGAGCAGTTGCACAACTTCCTGCAACAAGCATTGTTAAAAGCAGTATAATGTAGAGTCTATTCATAATCTTGCTAACATATTATTAATATTGGTCTCAATTCTTTCGTAAATATCATCTGACGAATCAGCCTTTTTGAAATTTGATCCTGTAATATGTTCAAAAAGTTCAATATATCTTTCTGAGATTGAATCTACAATTTCGTCTGTCATTTCAGGAATTCTCTGACCCTCTTTTCCTGAGAACCCGTTTTCCATTAGCCATTCTCTAACAAATTCCTTAGAGAGTTGTCTTTGCTGTTCTCCTTTTGCAAACAAGGATGAGTAACTATCTTTATAAAAGTACCTAGATGAGTCTGGCGTATGGATTTCGTCAATAAGATAGATTGTATCATCTTTCTTTCCAAATTCATATTTTGTATCTACCAGAATAAGTCCTCTTTCAGAAGCAATTTCGCTTCCCCTTTTGAAAAGAGCAAGTGAGTACTCCTCAAGTTTATTGTACTCCTCTTCAGAAACCAAACCTTTGGAGATTATCTCCTCTCTTGAAATATCCTCATCGTGAGCTCCAAGTTCTGCTTTTGTTGTTGGTGTAACTATCGGGTTGTCAAAAGCCTGATGCTCCTTCATTCCGTCAGGTATTTTAACGCCACATATTTCTCTTGCACCGGCTTTATACGCTCTCCAAGAACTACCTGTTAGATATGCTCTTACAATCATTTCTACAGGGTATCCTACACATTTGTGTCCTATTGTTACCATTGGGTCTGGAGAGGCAATCTTCCAATTGGGAACTATATCTGATGTAAGATCAAGAAACTTAGAGGCAATTTGATTTAAGACCTGCCCCTTGAATGGAATTCCTTTTGGAAGAACAACATCAAATGCGGATATTCTATCAGTAGCAATCATTACAAGATAATCATTGCCAATGCTGTAGACATCCCTTACTTTTCCTACGTATTTTCCTGTCTGGTTTTTGAAATCGAACTCTGTTCTGGTTATTGCCTTCATAAGTTATTATACAAGTTAATCAATTTGTCAGTAAAATTTTTCCAGGAGAGTCTCTCTCTCTCTCGTTCAATGTTGTTTATGTATGTCTCTTTTTTCCCTGATTTGAAGTACTCTTTTATTGCTTCAGAAATTAAACTTGGCTCTGCACTTTTTACAACAACTCCCGTGCCCGGAATTTCAATTGCCTCTTTAAGTCCTCCTACATCTGTCGTTATCATTGGAAGTGTAAAGTGATATGAAATTGCACTGATACCGCTTTGAGTAGCACTCCTGTATGGCAATACGCATACATCTGCAGATGAAAAGAATAGAGGAACTTCGTTATCAGCTATGTACCTGGTAGTCAGTTTGATTCTCTCTCTGTTAGGCGAAGCCTCAATTAATTTAGCATATTTATCAAATCTACCATATGGTTCTCCGGCAATTACCAGTTGAAATGAATCATTAAGATTTGAAAATGCCTCAAGTAAAATGTCAAGTCCTTTATATTCTCTTATAAGCCCAAAAAAGAGAATTATTTTTTTCTCTTCAGGTAAGCCGAGCTTCCTACAAGCATCACTCCTGTCCAATTTCTTGCCAAAATGGTTATAAAGAGGGTGCGGAGTACTTATATACCTGGCATTAGATTTAAGCTGAAGCAGATCTTTTCCAACTGCATCCGAAAGAACCACAAAAGCATCAGAAGCACCAAGAAAATATTTTGTAAATGGTTTGTCAAAGAAACGTTTCTCGTGAGGAGTCACATTGTCAAGAATTGAGATAACTTTTGTGTTAGGGTTAAGGTGTCTTGCAACGTACCCCAGTGACGGAGCAAACCAAGACATCCAGTATCTCATAATAAGCAAATCTGCCCCCCAGTCATTTATAGCCTTTGCTGTTTGTATATATGTCAAAGGATTAGCTGTGTCAAGCACCCGTGTGCTTGGAATCTTTACAGCAGTATCCACCTCTTCCACAAGTTGAGTTTTTCCAGGGAAGAGGATGGATGGATATTGTCTGCTGAAATTAAATGCCTTTACTTCGTGAGATTTCGAAAGCTCCTCAAAGATATTTGCATTAAACTGAGCAATCCCACCTCTGTATGGGTAAAAACAAGATAAGATTGCAATTTTCACAAGGATTTAGATTATTTTCCTTTTGATTTAATTTTAACATACTCTTCGTTAAGCCCTGTCACTACCTCTTTGGTAATATTTAGTGCCGAATCAGCTTCAAGAACAGTGTTCATAGCTGCCGATGAGTTGATGATAACTGAGAACCTCTTCTCTTCATTATATTTTTTAAGATATGTAGTAAGAGCATTCATCACTTTATTAAATAGGACATTTTCCTCCTCTGCCATTTCCATCTGTTTTTGTTGTCCCAGAGATTGCAGTTCCTGCTGGCGAGCTGCCAGTTGTTGTTGCTGAGCCTCTGCCTGACCTCTGGTTATAAGACCTTTTTGAATTTTTTCTTCCCAGTCTTTGTAGTCACGTTCAAATGCTCTTCCTCTTTTGCTAAGGTCATCTTGTATAACTTGAGCCTTACTCTCAAGTTCAGATTTTAGGTCATTAAACATATCATACTGGTTCATCAGTGAGTCAATCTGAATGTATACCACACTTCCTTGTCCTGCTACGATTGCCTCACCGGACTCTCCGGATTGAGTAGGAGCGGGCTTAGACGAGAAATGTAGGATGTAAAGTGCTATAACCGCAACGGCTAAAACTGAATTTAAGATAATAGAGGCATTTTTCATTTTTGTAATATTAAATAAAGTACAAATATAATTAATAATTGTTTAATTGTCTTAGGTAGGCTTGTATAGTGTTTTCAAGCCCAAGGTATATTGAGTCACATATGAGGGCGTGCCCTATTGAGACCTCATCAAGCCAGTTAATTGTCTTTGCAAAGTAGTTGAGATTTTCAAGGTTAAGGTCGTGTCCGGCATTTAGTCCAAGCCCTGTCTCTTTAACAGCCAGAGCTGTTTTATAATAAGGTTCTATGGCCTTCTCTCTGTTATTGCTATACTCACTTGCATATGCTTCAGTATATAACTCTACTCTGTCACAACCGCTATCAGCAGCGTAATATATCATTTCAGGGTTTGGATCAACAAATATTGAAGTTCTTATACCATTACTTTTAAAAATTGAGATAACTCCTCTCAGGTAACTAAGATTTTTTTTTGTATCCCATCCGCTGTTTGAAGTAATCACATCGTGGGCATCAGGAACAAGTGTAACTTGTGCAGGGACTACCTCCAAAACAAGATTTATAAAACTGTCAACCGGATTGCCTTCAATATTAAATTCTGTAGTAAGGATACCCTTTAGTTCCCGCGTATCTTTATATCTGATATGTCTCTCATCCGGTCTGGGATGGACGGTAATACCTTGGGCTCCGAATCGTTCACAATCACAAGCTGCCTTTAAAATATCCGGCAGGTTGCCCCCTCTGGCATTCCGGAGAGTAGCAAATTTGTTTATATTTACACTTAATTTTGCCATAGTGGCCACAAATTTATGTAATTTTGGCAACTTTTAGATAATTAAAATGAAGATAGCAATTTTTGCAAGGGAAATTGATAAAAAGTGGCACGATAAACTCATTTTTATCGTCAATTCTTTATCATACAGAGGTGCTGAGCTTATCTTCTACGCTCCTTTTTATAAAAGGGCAACTCAGTTTCATAAGTTAGTATTACCGGCAGCTGGTCTTTTCAACGACTTTGATGATATGGATAAGGATACTGATATATTTCTTTCGCTTGGAGGAGATGGTACCTTTCTTGAGTCTCTCACGTTTATAAGAGATAGAAATATTCCTGTCACAGGTATAAATTTTGGGAGGCTGGGCTTTTTAACAACAACAGATTCTGAACCAAGTCATTATTGGATTGAGAGGCTTCTAAACAAAGATTATAAGATTGAGAAACGGAGTCTAGTTAAAATAAGTTCCGGAAGTTATTTAAACGGGCTATATCCCTATGCTTTAAATGAAATTTCAGTTCAGAGACAAGATCCCTCTATGCTTGCTGTTAAAATTGCAATAGATGGAACTGAACTCCCTACATATTGGTCAGATGGAATTGTTATTGCAACACCTACAGGATCTACTGCTTATTCACTTAGCCTTGGGGGGCCAATTATGATTCCTACCTCAAAAGCTGTTATAATTGCTCCTATAGCTCCTCATAACCTTAATATAAGACCTCTTGTTGTGTCAGATGATTCTATTATAGAGGTAAAGGTAAGTTCGAGAAGATCGGGTGCTATTTTAAGCCTTGATAATAGATCGGTAATTATTTCATCAGGAGAGAGTTTTACAATAAGTAAATCGGAATTTGATCTAAATATTATTTCACTCACAAGTAATAACTTCATTGAGGCTCTAAAAGAAAAACTTTTTTGGGGCGAAGACAGAAGAAATACTTAAAATCAAGATGACAAACAGAGAAAAGATACCTGTTCACGTTACAATAATAATGGACGGAAATGGGAGATGGGCAAAAAAACAAGGTCTTAAAAGGATATTTGGCCACAAAGCGGGAGTTGAATCTGTGCGCCAAGCGACAGAATTTGCTGCAGAAAAGGGAATAAAGTATCTAAGTCTATTTGCATTTTCTGAAGAGAACTGGAGCAGACCTCAGGATGAGGTTAATTTGCTTATGGAGTTGATGGTGGATGCGATCTTAAAAGAGACTCCCAAGTTGGTTAAAAACAATGTGAAATTTTTAGTGGTTGGTGAAAGAACAAAACTTCCGAGAGTTGTCCAAGAGAAAATTATCTCTGCTGAGCAGAGTACCTCCGCTTCAACAGGATTAACTTTAATTGTATTCTTAAGTTATAGCGGAAAATGGGATATAATGCAGGCAGCTGCAAGGTGTTATAAAGAAGAGGGAGTCTCAGGGGAAACTCTTTCTCCGGAAAAATTTGAGAAATATTTGGCTACTGCTGGCATTCCAGATCCGGACCTTTTAATTAGAACAAGCGGAGAGAAAAGAATAAGCAATTATATGTTGTGGCAGACTGCATACACGGAATTTTACTTTCCTGAAGTGCTTTGGCCCGATTTTCGCAAAAATGACTTTCTGATAGCACTGGAGGAGTACTCTGCAAGAGAACGCAGGTACGGCAAAACTGGTGAACAAGTTAATAATCTATAATCCATTGGGCTTTGAATCCAAATAAAAACCTATATTTGCAGTTTTACCCACAGAGTGTGCAAATGAAGTCTCTATCGCTATTAATACTATTAGTATTGCTGTCTCCGCTTGGAGTTTTTGCTCAGGAGCAGAATCAGCAAAAAACAAATGTAATCATCGACTATAATACCCCAAAGGAGTATGTAATTGGGGGCATTGAGGTGTCGGGAATCCAGTATCTTGGAAAAGAGCAAATTCTTTCTCTTACCGGTTTAACGGTTGGAGATAAGATAACTCTTCCGGGTGAGGACATCTCCTCAATAATCAAGCGTATTTATATGCAGAGATACTTTTCTGATGTCTCTGTTTATATTGATTCAGTTCAGCTTGATACAGCGTTTATAAGACTCGACCTGTTAGAGAGGCCTAGGGTATCAAGATGGGAGTTTGAAGGAATTAAGTCAGGAGAGAAGAGCGATCTTAATGAAAAACTCAAATTAAGAAGAGGAAGTGAACTATCTGAATATGTTATTAACTCTTCATCTGAAATTATTAGAAAATTTTATATTGAAAAAGGCTTCCTTCAAACAGAAGTTAATGTAGTTCAAGAGCAGGACTCTCTTATTAAGAATGCTGTTAAAGTGACCTTCAAGGTAGATAGAAAATCAAAAGTGAAAATTAAGAAAATCTCTTTTGAGGGGAATGAGAATGTAAAGGGGTCAAAACTTGCATCAGCAATGAAGAAGACTAAAGATATGCGTATCCTTAACTTCTTTAGTTCAAAGAAATTTAATGAAAAAGAGTATCCAAACGATAAACGACTTCTTCTTCAGGCTTATGGTGAAAGAGGTTATAGGGATGCAAGGATTATAAAAGACTCAATGTATTATATTGAGGATGGCAGACTTGGAATTCACTTTGTAATTGATGAGGGCAAAAGGTATTACTTTAGAGAAATTAACTGGACCGGGAACTCAATATATTCTGCAGATCAGCTTAATGCTATACTTAATATCACAAAGGGAGATATTTATGATGTTGTCTCAATGGAGAAGAGACTTTTCGAATCCGAAGAGGGCAACGTTTCAAAATTATACAGAGACAATGGTTACCTTTTCTTTAATGTCTCTCCTGTGGAGGTAAGAATTGACGGTGATTCGGTAGATGTTGAGATGAGAATGGTAGAGGGAAAACCTGCTACATTTAACAGAATTGTAATTAACGGAAACAATATTACTAACGAGAAGGTAGTTCGTCGTCAGCTATGGACGAAACCGGGTTACCTTTTCAGCCAAACTGAGCTTGAAAGATCATTAAGGGATTTAGCTTCTATGGGTCATTTTGAGCCTGAGAAAATTATGTCACCCTCCGGCTATAATATAATGCCAAACTACAATGCTAATACCGTAGATGTTACTTACAATGTTGAGGAGAAGCCTAATAGTCAGTTTGAGCTTGCCGGCGGATGGGGCGGAAATACTTTTGTTGGTACTCTTGGATTGAGTTTTAATAACTTTTCAATTGGAAGAGTCTTCAAAAAGAGCTCCTGGAGACCTGTGCCTCTTGGAGATGGACAGCAGTTATCAATAAGATTCCAAACAAATGGCACGTATTATACTGCCTTTTCTGCAAGTTTCTCGGAACCGTGGCTTACAGGTAAGAAACCTACCTCATTAAATATCTCTGCTTATTATACAAGACAGACAAACTCTTATTACTTTTACCAGAACTCTGGTCAAAGTATGGAGGTTTATGGTTTTGGTGCCGGAATTGGTACTAGACTAAAATGGCCGGATAACTGGTTTGTTTTGTATAATGAATTAAGCTGGCAGACATACAGACTTAAAGATTGGCAATACTATTTCCTTTTTACAGATGGATTGTCAAATAATATTAGTTGGAAAATTAATCTTTCCAGAAATTCAACCGACCAGGCAATATACCCAAGAAAGGGCTCAGACTTTCAGATGGGTCTGCAAATAACTCCTCCATACTCTCTTTTCCGTTCAAAAGATACCAATTATAAGGGTATGACAGATGCGCAAAGATATAAATGGATTGAGTACCATAAATGGACCTTTAAAGGTGCTCTCTTTACTCCTATAGTTGGCGATCTTGTACTTATGACAAGGGCTCAGTTTGGGTATTTGGGTTACTATAACAGAAATCTGGGCTACTCTCCTTTTGAAGGATTTATCGTTGGTGGAGATGGTATGTCGGGTTACAATACTTATGGTTCAGATATTATAGGCCTTAGAGGATATGAGAATAACTCTCTAACTCCTAGAAAGAATAATGGTTATTCCGGGAATGTATATGATAAATTCACTGTTGAGTTACGTTACCCGCTGGTGCTTCAGCCCCAATCAACAATTTATGCTCTCTTATTTTTGGAGGGCGGTAACTCCTGGTCAGACATTAAGGATTTCAATCCGTTCCAGATTAAAAGATCTGCCGGATTTGGCGTGAGGGTATTACTTCCTATTGTTGGTATGCTGGGTATTGACTGGGGTTATGGATTCGATCCTGTTGGAGATAAACGCAGAGGGGGAAGCAATTTCCACTTTGTGATAGGACAACAATTTTAAACTTAATATTTACAAGATATGAAAAGGTTTTTGACAACAATCGCAATTGTTTTGGCTTCAATATTTTCGTTGAATGCTCAAAATTACGGTTACCTGAATACACAGGAGATTCTTGACAAAATGCCGGAATACCAGGCTGCACAAAGCCAACTTGATCGTATAAGGGAAACCAACGAGGCGAGTTTGCAAACAGAGAGGGAGAGAATAGAGATGCTATTCAGAAAATATCAGTCTGAGAAAAACAGACTTAGTGATAACGTCCGTCAGGCTAGAGAGAATGAGATAATAACTATGGAGAGGAATCTTAAGGTGAGACAGCAAGAAATTTTTGGACAGGATGGATCTTTCTCAAAAAAGACAATGGAGTTAATGGAGCCTATTCAACAGAGGATTCAATGGGCAATTGATTATGTATCAGAAGAAATGGGACTGGGCATAGTTTTTGATACTAATGTTATGCAGGGAGTGCTCTATAAAAACCCGAGGCTTGATATTACAAACAGAGTATTGAGCAGACTTAATCTGAAATAATAAACACAATAATTAATAATTCATTTATGAAACATTTATCGAAAATTCTACTTGTGCTCTTTGTCGCGGTATCGTCAAGCGCCTTTTCTCAAACGTTTAAATTCGGGCACCTGAATTCACAGGAGCTTGTTGCTTTAATGCCAGAGAGAGATAGTGCTGTTGCCAAACTAGAGAAGTACTCTGCAGATGTTAGCGAAACAATGGAGGCTATGCAAGTTGAGTTCAATACTAAACTTAATACTTACCAGCAAAAACAGGCTACTTGGACAGCTGCCGTTCTTGAGGCAAAGCAAAAAGAGTTACAGGAGATGCAGGCTAGATTTGAGCAAATTCAACAGAGTTCAGGTCAAGAGTATCAACAGTTACAAAACCTTTTATTCGCTCCAATATTCAAAAAAGCTAACGATGCTATCTTAAAAATAGGGAAAGAACAAGGTTTTACATATATTTTTGATATGTCTTCAGGAATTCTGCCTTACATTAATTCAGATCAAAGTATTGATGTTATGCCTATTGCAAAGAAAGAACTTGGTATCCCCGCGGACAAAAAACTTCCTGTTCAGCAACAACAGTAGAGAATAATTTTCTTAACTTTACAATCGTCCTGCAGATATACTGCAGGGCGATTTGCTTTTTATTATATGAGTGGACCTGTATTACAAAATAATATAGTAGGAATATTTGATTCCGGTGTGGGTGGTTTGTCAGTTTGGAGAGAGCTTATTAAGGTTCTTCCGGGTAATAAGATGGTTTATGTCTCAGATAATGCTTATTCTCCTTATGGACCAAGACCACAATCAGAAATTGTTTCAAGAGCTGTTGAAATATCTGAGTTTCTTATTCGTAATGGTGCTGGTATCATCGTTATTGCTTGTAACACAGCAACAGCTGCGGCCATTGATGAGTTGAGATGGAGATTTGATATACCGTTTGTAGGAATGGAGCCGGCTGTTAAACCGGCTGCACAGAGCTCTAAATCAAAAGTCATTGGTGTTTTGGCAACTAAAGGCACTTTTATGGGAAGACTATATAATAGTACACTCAGACGATTTGCTACCGGTGTAAGGGTAGTTGAAAAGGTAGGAACAGGGTTGGTAGATGTTGTGGAATCCGGGAGAGCAGATACAAAAGAGGGCAGAGAGCTATTGGAAAAGTATATAAGACCAATGATAAAAAAGGGAGCAGATCATATCGTACTGGGTTGTACTCATTACCCTTTTTTAAGTGAGCAAATCTCACAAATTGCCGGAGAGGGTGTTACACTAGTTGACCCGGCTCCTGCTGTTGCAAAACATACATTTGAGATAATGGAGAAAGGAGGATTGGTACTCAAAGAGAGAATTAACCAGCTTGAACAGACAAAGTTTTTTTCAACCGGTTCAGTTGAAAATCTAAAAAGAGTAGCCAGGACCATTTTGCCCTCACTTGATGAGGGTTTTTTTGAACATATGGATTAACCAAACTTCAAAATATGAAAACGGAACTTCTTTTTTATTTAGTGCCACTAGCCTCATTGGTTGCACTAATCTTTGCTCGTTATTTTTTTATTGAGATGATGAAGGAGAGCGAGGGCACTCCAAGTATGAAGGAGATTGCCTCTTACGTTCGGAGCGGAGCTATGGCATATTTAAGGCAACAATATAAGGTTGTTATATTTGTCTTTATAGTTCTTGCCATATTCTTTGCTATCCTCGCATACGGATTTGGAGTACAGAATAAATGGGTGCCGTTTGCATTTCTTACAGGAGGTTTTTTCTCTGGCTTAGCTGGTTTTATTGGGATGAAGACTGCTACATACGCATCAGCCCGGACTGCTAACGCTTCCAGAAGCTCATTAAATGCAGGTTTAAAGGTAGCCTTCAGATCTGGGGCTGTTATGGGACTTGTAGTTGTAGGATTGGGCCTATTGGATATCTCATTATGGTACATTCTTCTGGATAATTTTATTGACACTACTGATGGTCAAAAACTCATCATCATAACCACTACAATGCTTACATTTGGAATGGGTGCCTCCACTCAGGCCCTTTTTGCAAGAGTGGGAGGAGGAATTTATACAAAAGCTGCCGATGTAGGTGCAGATTTAGTTGGAAAGGTTGAGGAGAATATTCCTGAAGATGATGCCCGTAACCCAGCCACAATTGCTGATAACGTTGGTGATAATGTTGGTGATGTAGCAGGAATGGGGGCGGATTTATATGAATCTTATTGTGGATCAATCCTTGCCACAGCTGCCCTTGGGGCATCGGCGTTTTATATTAATCCGGATATTCAACTTAAGGCTGTTTTTGCTCCGATGTTAATTGCTGCCGTAGGGATACTGCTTTCAATAATTGGTATTTTTTTGGTTAGAACAAAAGAGGGGGCTGGAATGAAGGAGCTGCTCAGATCTTTAGGTATAGGGGTAAATGTAAGCTCTATACTAATTGCAGTTGCTACATTTGGAATATTATATACTCTTGGTTTAGAGAATTGGATTGGAATATCATTTTCTGTTGTGGTAGGGCTTCTTGCCGGTATTATAATTGGACAATCAACAGAGTACTATACATCTCACTCATACAAACCTACCAGAAGTATATCTGAGAGTGCTCAGAGTGGCCCGGCAACTGTTATAATATCCGGGATTGGTATAGGTATGGTATCGACGGCAATTCCTGTGCTTACAATTACTGCGGCCATTATTCTTGCATTTTTGTGTGCTACAAATTTTGATGTGAAAAATATGCTATCTGCAGAGAATTTAAGCCTTGGACTTTATGGCATTGGAATAGCTGCAGTTGGTATGCTGTCAACTCTGGGGATTACATTAGCTACAGATGCTTATGGACCTATTGCAGACAATGCCGGGGGAAATGCTCAAATGAGCGAATTAGAACCAGAAGTTAGGAAAAGGACAGATGTTCTCGACGCATTGGGAAATACAACTGCTGCAACCGGAAAGGGCTTTGCTATAGGTTCTGCCGCTCTTACAGCACTAGCTCTTCTTGCCTCTTATATTGAAGAGATAAAGATTGGTTTAGCCCATATTGGCCAGACAACATTGGATATTGCTGGAAGAAGCGTTGATGTAGCAAGAGCCACCATCCCGGATTTTATGGAGTATTATGATATTACATTAATGAATCCAAAGGTTCTGGCCGGTATATTTATTGGCTCTATGATGTCTTTTCTTTTTTGTGGTCTAACAATGAATGCCGTGGGAAGAGCTGCTAGAAAAATGGTTGAAGAGGTAAGACGCCAGTTTAGAGAGATAAAGGGAATCCTGGAGGGTAAAGCAACCCCTGACTATGCTAGGTGTGTTGAGATATCAACCAAAGCTGCCCAAAAAGAGATGCTATTTCCATCTCTGCTTGCTATTGCGGTACCAATAATTACCGGGTTGATATTTGGGGTGTCAGGAGTGATGGGCCTTTTGTCAGGAGGATTGGGAGCCGGCTTTGTTTTAGCCATATTTATGGCAAATGCAGGTGGAGCCTGGGATAATGCCAAAAAATATGTTGAAGAGGGTAATTTTGGAGGCCCGGGTTCATTTAGCCACAAGGCAACAATTGTTGGAGACACAGTTGGTGATCCTTTTAAAGATACTTCCGGACCATCATTAAATATTCTAATCAAACTAATGAGTATGGTCTCTATTGTAATGGCAGGACTTACAGCTGCATTCAGTTTGCTTTAATCTTAAGATTGGATAAAATAGAAAAAGTGTCGGGGAAACTCCCCGACACTTTTGTATTATAAAAAATATGTTTAGTTTGCCTTTACGCCAAGGTACTCCTCAAGGAATGGAACTAGCTCCTCTTCAGAGACTTTGCGCTTGATAATCTTGCCTTCACTATCAACAAAAATATTTTGAGGGATATATTTTACGTGATATAGCTTAGCTGCAGCGCTATTCCAGTATTGTAGGTCAGAAACCTGAGGCCAAGTAAGTTTGTCATCTTTTATAGCACTATTCCATAATTCTGCATCCCTATCAAAAGATACTCCGAGAATGCCAAATCCGTGTTTATTGAATTTTTTATAAATCTCTACCAATGTAGGGTTGAAGCGGCGGCAAGGGCCACACCACCCTGCCCAAAAGTCAATCATTGTAATTTTATTCTGAGGATAGATAGATGAAAGTGCAATTGGATTTCCCTGAGGGTCATTCATTGTAAAATCAGGAGCAACTACTCCAATTTCAAGAGTCTTTAAAGTTGCCAGACTCTCCTCAATTAGTGATAGGAATCTATTTCCTTCAAATTCAGGAAGAGCTTTAAAAGCAGCTACTTTTTCCTCCATCTCAGCCATTGTAAAGTCTTCAACCTTTTGAGAAAGTTGAATCAATGTGTAATATGAGGTTGGGTTAGCTACGAAAAAAGCAGAATCAATTGAATTAGATTCTTTTTGGGACTCGTTATAAATTGCAATTATCTCAGCTTTTCTTTCCTGAGTTGTCTCTTTGTTACCATATTCACGCATAATAGTATCAAGGTCATATTTTGCGGCTACCTCTTCGTGCTGTTTTCTAAGTGCTGTGACTAGGTCATTAGTAGTACCTCCAATTACTGAAGCATTTGGAAAATCTTCGGCTGCACCCTCAATTTTAATGGATGAGTTGTCTAGGAAGAATTGAATTCTACCATCAATACCCTCAATAGTTATTGAGTAATTTTCAGGTGTAACAACTTTCCCTTCAAATATAAATTTACCGCCAATAAAATCGGCAGTATCAGAAATTTGTTCAGCTCTTGCAAAATTTGATAAAATAACCTTTCCTTCAGGAAGATTTTCGCCAGTAATTGTACCTTCAATTACATAACCATCGTGCTTGGGCTGACAAGCAAAAAGCCCAACCAGGGAGGCGATTAAAAGAATTTTTTTCATTGATAGTTGAATTTTAATTAATATTATTGAATGAGTTATTCCTCTTCGTAGGAGTTTAAAAACCACTCCTTGTATTTCATATATCCCGCTGCATTACTTTTGGCAGATTGTCCAATTTCAGGGGAGCCATCTTTAACTTTTTTTGCAGGTACACCCGCGTAAACGCCCGGTTCTAGCTTTGCATTGCTAAGAATTACTGCTCCTGCAGCAATTATTGTGTTATCCGGAATAATTGAATTATCCATAAGGATTGCTCCCATCCCTACCAACACATTACTGCCAACATATGCTCCGTGTACAATTGCGTTATGACCTACAGAGACATCATCTCCAATTTCAACTACAGATTTTTTATGAAGAGTGTGGAGAACAGCTCCATCTTGAATGTTTACCCTATTCCCAATTCTTATGGGGTTAACATCACCTCTCAAAACAGCACCATACCAAATACTGCAATCATCTCCAATTTCTACATCTCCAATAATTGCCGCATTCTCTGCAATGAAGCAATTCTTCCCAATTTTTGGGGCTATTCCGTTAAGCTTTCTTATTATTGCCATAATTATATCTTACAAATATAAATAAATATAACAATACAACCGTGTTATTGTTCTTAAAGCAATTTTCCCACATTTAATATGTTTTTATTTTAAACTATAAGGATGGCATCTTCAATTGCTTAATAAATAGTATAATTTATTCCTTTTTTTATAATAATTTAAAATTTATTGAAAAAAGTTTTTTGGTTAAGAATAATGTATAAATTTGTCAAGATTTTGAAAACAAACTTATATGCAACACAAGGTAATTGACACAAAAGAGGTTGTGATTCGTTTCACCGGAGATTCCGGTGATGGTATGCAATTGACAGGAACACTGTTTGCAGATGCCTCAGCCCTTTTTGGAAATGATTTTTCAACCTTTCCTGACTTCCCTGCAGAGATAAGGGCCCCGCAAGGGACCGTTTCCGGAGTTTCAGGATTTCAGGTAAACATTGGAAGTGGGGAGATTAAAACCCCTGGAGATTTATGTGACGTGCTGGTAGCTATGAACCCAGCTGCGTTAAAGGCAAATGCTAAGTGGACAAAGTCTACTGCAGCCATTATTCTTGATTCTGACTCCTTTGATGAGAAGGGTCTAAAGAAGGCTGGATTTGTTACAGATAATCCTGTGAAAGAGCTTCAAATTGAGGATAGAACAATTATTTTCGCATCTATCACCTCTTTGACAAAAGAGAGTCTGAAGGATAGCGGACTTGATCCAAAAGCCATAGTAAGATCCAAAAATATGTTTACTCTGGGTATGTGTTATTATATGTTTAACAGACCATTGGAGTTTACTTTTAAATATATCAAGAAGAAGTTTAAGAAAAATCCAGCTCTTATAGAGGCTAACCAAAAGGTCCTTCAGGATGGATTTAATTATGCAGCAAATATTCAGGCTATCCCAAATACATATAAAATAGAGCCTGCAAAACAAACTAAAGGTACTTACAGGAATATTAATGGTAATCAGGCTACTGCTTGGGGACTACTTGCAGCTGCAGAAAAGTCCGGAAGACCGCTTTTTTGTGGATCATACCCAATTACTCCTGCAACAAGTATTCTTGAAGAGCTTGCTGTACACAAGGAGTTAAATGCTAAAACACTTCAGTGTGAAGATGAAATTGCAGGAATATGCACAGCGATTGGTGCCTCATATACAGGTAGTCTGGCAGTAACAACTACCTCAGGCCCCGGTTTATCACTAAAATCAGAAGCACTTGGTCTAGCAGTAATGACTGAGTTACCGCTGGTAGTTGTAGATGTTCAACGAGGAGGCCCTTCAACAGGGATTCCTACAAAAACTGAGCAGACTGACCTAAACCAAGCTCTTTATGGAAGAAATGGTGAATGTCCGATAGCAGTTATTGCAGCGCACTCTCCTTCACATTGCTTTGATGCTGCATTCTATTCTGCTAAATATGCAATGGAACATATGATGCCTGTTATGCTTCTTACTGAGGGTTTTATTGGGAATGGTTCTGAACCTTGGAGAATTCCAAGTATGAGTGATTACCCAGAAATTAATCCACCAATTATTGAAAAGGCAGAGGAGGTTCCTTTTTGGCCATTTAAACGTGATGAGGAGAGAATGGCCAGAAGATGGGCACTTCCCGGTACAGTTGGTCTTGAGCACAGGGTAGGAGGTCTTGAGAAAAATAACAATGGTGCTGTTTCATCAGATCCTTTGGTGCACGAGAGAATGGTAAATGAGCGTGCAGAAAAAGTGGCAAGACTTGCAAATTATATTCCTGAACAAGAGGTTATTGGAGAGGAGAATGGTGAGGTTCTTATAGTTGGATGGGGAGGAACTTACGGACACCTATACACTGCTCTTAAGGATCTACAGGCAGAGGGAAAGAGTGTCAGTCTAGCCCATTTTGACTACATTTTCCCACTCCCTAAAAATACTGCAGATATATTCTCCAAATTTAAAAAGATTATTGTCTGCGAGTTGAACAGCGGTCAATTTGCAAATTATCTTAGGGCTTCTCATCCTAAGTTCCAATATCATCAATATAACAAAGTTCAAGGACAGCCATTTACTGTTGCAGAAATTGTTAATGCCGTAAATGAAATACTCTAATCTCAAACAAGCAAAATAATAGGAAATGAAATATACACCACAAGATTTCAAAAGTAGCCAGGAGGTAAAATGGTGTCCAGGATGTGGAGACCACGCTATTTTGGCTTCTGTTCAAAGAGCTATGCCGGATATCTGCGAAGCTCTCAATTATACTAAAGAGAGATTTGTATTTGTTTCTGGTATAGGATGCTCTTCAAGATTCCCATATTATATGGATACATATGGTTTTCACGGAATCCACGGACGAGCATCTGCAATATCTACCGGAGTAAAGGTTGCTAATCCTACACTATCTGTATGGCAGGTGACAGGTGACGGAGATGCTCTCGCTATTGGGGGAAACCATTTTATTCACGCAATCAGAAGAAATATCGATATTAATATACTCCTTTTTAATAACCAGATTTATGGACTTACAAAAGGACAGTATTCACCAACCTCAGTACTTGGAAAGGTGACAAAAACCTCTCCATACGGAACTGTTGAACATCCATTTAATCCTGGAGCTCTGGTTCTTGGAGCAAGAGGTACCTTCTTTGCCAGAAGTATTGATGTTGAGCTAAAACTAACTCAAGATATAATGGTTGAATCTGCAAAGCACGATGGCACTGCAGTTGTTGAGGTGCTCGTTAATTGTGTTATATTCAACGATAAAACCCATTGGGATCTTGTAGACCGGGAGCATAGATCTGACCGCACTATAGTGCTTAAGCACGGAGAACCTATGATTTTTGGTAAGGATAAGGACAAGGGTCTTATGCTTGACGGGATGAAGCTCAAAATTGTTAAAATTGGTGAGAACGGAATTACAGAGAAGGATCTCCTTGTTCACGATGCACACGAAGATAATCCAGGACTTCACTCAATGCTAATTGATATGCAGTATCCAGAGTATCCAGTTGCACTTGGTGTTATTCGTGCTGTCAAAGATTCTACTTATGATGATAATGTAAGAGATCAGATAGCGGATGTTCGTGCAAAGTCACCAATTCAGTGTATGGATGATTTGCTTCAAAGCGGAGCAACTTGGGAAATTGAATAGTATTGTACCATATTAACTAATATAAAAACAAAAATTTCTATTATGAAAGTAGCAGAAGTAATGGCCAAACTTGAAAAGAAATATGGCCATGAGAAAGAGTATCTTCAGGCAGTTCACGAAGTACTGGAGTCAATCGAGGGAATCTACAATCAACATCCGGAATTTGAAAAAGCCAAGATTATTGAGAGGCTGGTTGAGCCAGACAGAATTTTTACTTTTAGAGTTACTTGGCAGGATGATAAAGGCGAGGTTCAAACAAACCTTGGCTACAGGGTTCAGTTTAATAATGCAATAGGTCCTTATAAAGGAGGTTTCCGTTTCCACCCTTCTGTAACACCGTCAATCCTTAAGTTCCTAGGATTTGAGCAAACTTTTAAAAATGCTCTTACAACGCTTCCTATGGGTGGTGGTAAAGGTGGATCTGACTTTGACCCTAAAGGAAAATCAGATGCAGAGATTATGCGTTTCTGCCAGGCATTCATTACTGAGCTTTGGAGACACCTAGGTCCAGATACTGATGTTCCAGCAGGAGATATTGGAGTTGGCGGACGTGAGGTTGGATTTATGTTTGGCTACTATAAGAAACTAGCTCGTGAGAATACAGGTGTTCTTACAGGTAAGGGTGCTACTTGGGGTGGCTCATTAATTCGTCCTGAGGCAACCGGATTTGGTGGAGTTTACTTTGTAAATCATATGCTTGCAACAAGAGGTATTGATATCAAAGGCAAGACAGTTTCAGTTTCTGGTTTTGGTAATGTTGCCTGGGGTGCTGCTATGAAAGCTACCGAACTTGGAGCAAAAGTTATTGCCCTTTCAGGTCCAGACGGAGTTATTATTGACGAAGAGGGAATGAATGCTGAGAAAATAGCTTATATGCTTGAGCTACGCTCTTCAAACAATGACGTTGTGGCTCCTTATGCAACCAAGTTTCCAGGTTCTAAATTCATTGCTGGCAAGAAATCCTGGATTGTAAAGGTTGACATCGCTCTTCCTTGCGCATTTCAGAATGAGCTTAATGGTGAAGATGCAAAAGAGCTTATCAAAAATGGTGTAACCTGCGTTGGAGAGATCTCAAATATGGGTTGTACTCCTGAAGCTATTGCTGAGTTTGTAAAAGCTAAAATTCTTTACGCTCCGGGTAAAGCTGTTAATGCTGGTGGTGTTGCCGTTTCAGGTCTTGAAATGACTCAAAACGCAATGCACATTAGCTGGACAGCTGAAGAGGTAGATGCTAAACTTAAACAAAT
>JAQVRQ010000058.1 GCA_028700975.1 Bacteroidales bacterium
AACAGGATTTAATCTATTATCGAGAGTAATTGCCAGAGAAACAGGAGCATCATAAGATATACTCTTCTCTTTATAGAGTTTCTTTGCAAAAGCTACAACTTCGTGATCTCTGAATTGTCCAAAATAATCATCAATACGTTTTGTATACTCTGTTAAAATATTCTTATTGTACTCCTTGTTACCTGCAAGTCTAAAAACTATAGTAACTAACTCAACCCTTTTATCAACAATAGGTTTATCAATAAGCACTTTTTCACTACCCCAAGCAGATACAAGTAGAAATAGTGATAAAATTGTAACCGAAAGCTTTCTCATTTATTGCAATTTTTGCAATTAGACGAATTTGATGGCAAATAAGTTGCACTATCTATTTCAATTTTCCAGCAATAAATCCGGTGGTCCAGGCTGCCTGTAGGTTAAAACCTCCTGTAATAGCATCAATGTCCATTACCTCGCCGGCAAAATAGAGGTTTTTGCAAACCTTGCTCTCCATAGTATTCATATTAATACTTTGGAGACTGATGCCTCCACAGGTAACAAACTCCTCCCGGAATGTGGCTTTCCCCTTGACGGCATATATGTCGTTTGTAAGGGAGTTCATAAGCCGGTTAATACCCTTTTTACCGAGTTCTCCCCACCTTTTTTCTGCAGATAGTTCACTCTTTTCAATAAGGTGCATCCATAATCGGATTGGTAATGAATAGGGTCTTACCGAAGATAGAATTTTTGCAGGGTGAGTTTTTGAGATTCTGAAAAGCTCCTCTACGACTGTATCATTATTTGTCTCATTTACCCAGTTTATACCAATTTTAAAATTGTATCCGGTATCTTTTAGAATTTTGGCACCATAAGAGGACAATTTTAGAATTGCGGGACCGCTCATTCCCCAGTGGGTGATAAGTAGTGGCCCAACGGCTTTTAATTTTGTCCCCTGGAGAGAGACTATTGTATTTTCGACAACCACTCCCATCAGTTTCTTTACCGGTTCTGAGGGCATATTGAAAGAGAATAGAGATGGTGCTGGCTCCTCAATTTTGTGGCCACACCTCTCAAGCCATTCAAGCTCCTCTCTTTTGGGCGAGCCTCCTGTAGTTACAATAATTTTGTCAAACAATAAGGGCTGAATTTTTTCATCTGCAAAAATGATCTCCAATTTGGAATCATTAGTTTTAAGAGAGTTGATTCGTGCTCCGGTTTTGATGATAACTCCCAAATTTTTTGATGTGTTAATTAAGCAATCAATGATACTTTGAGATTCTTGGGAGCGAGGGAATACACAGTTATCCCCCTGAGTAACCAGTGGAACACCTCTGGACTCAAACCACAAAATTGTATCAAAGTTGTTAAAAATTTTAAAAGCCCTTTTCAGCTCTCTGCCGCCTCTTGGGTAAGCTTTGCTTAACTCCTCAATTGTGTCGCAACCATTGGTTACATTGCATCTACCCCCTCCGGAAATTTTTACTTTTGATAGCAGTTGATGTGATTTTTCAAAAATTATCACTTTTGAGTCCGGGAAGTTCTCTTTCACAGCTATTGCTGAGAAAAAACCGGCTGCTCCTCCACCAATAATTGCTATCTCCATAAATCTATTTGATAAATTTAACGATTGTAGATACTAACTCATTGTTAACCGGTATATCGGGATTTGTGTATGATGCAACGTTTTCATTAATATCTCCTTTGATAGTTTTTAGTACGTGGTTCATATCTTTAATAATTACATAACTACTTGAAGGGGATGCATTATGAAGAATATCTGATTCCGCTGTAGTTACCTGGATATCTTTATCACCTTGAATTATCAATAAAGGGATATTTAATTTTTTAACAAGTTCCGCTGGATTATATTTAAACCAGGAGATCATATATGGTTGTACAGAGTGTCTGAAGAGCATATTCATCTGAGAGGAAACATTTTTAACTAAATGACCGCTTTTAAGACTATCGATTATTGATTCTGCCTCCGCAAACATAGCTGGAGGCAATTGAGGTCTTAGTTGATTTTTTAATGTAACATCAATAGGATTTCCGGCACCGCAAAGGGATACAAAACCGGCAATCTTTCTCTGTTTAGAAGCTATTAATCCAAGTAATGAGCCTTCGCTATGACCAATAATGAATATTTTCTTAAATCCCTTTTTTGAATAGAAGTCAATAAGAGATACTATGTCGTCTGAATAGTTATCAAAAATAAGAGAGTTTTCATTAAAACCAGCATAAGAACTTTTTGCAATACCCCTTTTGTCAAACCTTACTGTTGCAATATTATTCTTAACAAGTTCATCAGATAAAAAAAGCAGACTATTATTTTTGTTTTTCATCTGATTTCCATTCAAATCAGTAGGACCTGAACCTGCAATAATTATAGCAAGTGCTCTCTTATTTGCTTTTTCCGGAGTTGTTAAAACTGTGTGTAATTTTAAACCATTTGACTCAACAAAGAGGGTATCTGAAGTTTGTGAAAATGCAATATTCACAATCAGAAATAGTGTAACTGAAAAAATAAATCTAAACATTGTTTTATGTGTGTAATGTATTAAATATTAAATTATTTACAAATGCGCTTAATATAATGGAGAGTATAAATACAATAATGAAAATTGTTACAGATTTTCCCCCTTTAATATTGGAAGAGACTTTGAAGGCATTATACATTAATGTGATCATCCAAATTGAAATAATAACTATAAGAGTTAGTAGTACTACGGCAATTGTCATTTCTAACGAAGAGATATCTGTAGGTTCGCCTATGCTCAGGTATTTCCATAAAAAATACTCTCCAAGTCTGTTTATTGACTTTGAAAATCCTAATAGTGCTGCCAGTAAATAGGGCGATCTCGCCAAAGCTTGGGTACCAAA
The DNA here is from genome assembly GCA_028700975.1 of Bacteroidales bacterium. GTDB lineage: Bacteria > Bacteroidota > Bacteroidia > Bacteroidales > UBA932 > Bact-08. The sequence continues at coordinate 2,860 of JAQVRQ010000058.1, forward strand.
TAGATCAATAAATCTTACGGAAGATTTCGAGAAGATTAATGATGCAATATAAAGTAGCAGTGAAATGGAGAGCCAGTTTACAATATTGAACAGTAAGGAAACTTTAAATGTTAACTCAACTCCAGTTTTTACAGATAATATATCCGGGAAAAAAGTGTTGCTGTAATAGCCGGTAAGAGATGTAATAAAAATCATTGCCAATCCAATTAGCAATGATTTTGCACCGGCAATATAGTTAAATGGGTTAATCAATTTCCTAATCATTTCTCATCCATTTTAATTATTTTATCAATCAAATCATCAAGCATATTTCTTACAGTAGGGTAGCTTAACTTTAGCTTCTCTGCCATAATTTTAAGGCTTCCGCTACTTTTTACAAATTCAATAATAAATGATTGCTCTTTTTGATCTAACCTCATCAGCACAGGTAATTTAAAAAAACCGGTGACTGTAGTGTTGCAGTGTTCACATAAGAGGCTACTGACTCTTAGTTGTGAGTCACAACTTGGGCACAAAACAGGTAATCTCTTTTCCATTATATTTAAATTTTATGATGCAAATATAATAGTAAAGTTGATATAATTAATAAAAAACTTAATAAAATAAATATTGAAATTAATATAATTCAAGTACGGAGAAAAAATCCTTTAGTTTATTTTCGTCAAGTTTTCCATTGCTCCTGACGCTGCTACAGAGATCCAAACCGAATGGCTGGACAATATCAACAGCCTCTCTTACATTATCCTTGTTTAGACCTCCTGCCAAAAACAGAGGGATTTTTATTCTATCTCTTATTTCACGGCTAAGTTCCCAGTTATGAGTACGCCCTGTTCCACCAAGTACCTTTATGCGTAAATTAGGGTTCCCACTGTCCAAAAGAATTGCATCAACAAACTGAGATACCTCTATAGCCTCTTTTACAGAATCACTGTCTATAACGTGAATAACCTGAACTAGTTTAACAGCAGGCAGCTCTTCTCTAATTTTATTATATTGACGCTCTTCAAGCTCATCAACAATCTGAATCACAGATGTATTGACTCTTTTATGGTGTGCAATAATCCTATCGGCTTTGGTTTCGCTGGTAAGCAGAAATGTGGCAATTGGTGGCGGAACAGCAGCCGCAATCTCTTTTATTAGCGTGTCCTCAATTACTCCTGGTCCGCTTGGCATATTACCTACCAGGCCTAATGCAGATGCTCCATATTTTATTGCGGTTAATGCCTCTTCAACGCTACTTATGCAGCAAATTTTCACTCTTGGTTTCATTGGGTTATAATATTTAAATACCATTCAAATACAGAAGAAAATACCTTTGCATTATTATTGGTGCAAAGTTCTACAAAGATTTTTAAAGTTGTTCTTTTTCTAATTTGTAACTCATTAATTATATCATCTTTTGTGCTAGCTAGCAAAGTAGCTTTTGAAAAAATCTCTCCATATGCAGCTCTGTTATATTTTAACTCAACCCTTCTCACAACAGGTATAATATTAAGTTTGGTCTCACCTAATAAACGTTTAAGATACTCTCCGGAAGTTGCCTCAGCAAGTGCAAAAAGTGCACTGGCGTGAACACTCCCAAGATGATTTTGATACTCTCTCTTTTCTGTCAGTTTGAAAATATAATCTTTCTCATTATCTACTCTTGTCAATCCAATTAAGGAGTTGAAAGGAATTTTTAATACATCCATTTTACACAGCTTACTGATATAATTTGCAACTTATTTTCAACCTTTTTCCAAATACGATTGTACCTGAATAATCCTGAAACAGGTTTTCCCAGCATAATACCACGAGTATCATATGTAATCACCACAATAGCAGTATCGCCAAATATTTTAATAGTATCAATCTTTGGAGTTATGTTTTCAATAATCATATCTCCTTTACGATGTGACTCTAAATCTATCTCTTTATTAAAGATATCTCCATTTGGAGCAACTCCAACCAGATTTGGATGCATAATTGAATCAAGAAAGGTAAGATTACCCTCCTTCAATGCATCAATTAAACGATATTCAATACTCTCAATTTCTTTTAGTGTCATCTTCAAGGTATTTAGTTAATTCTCCTGTATATGTTAATGTTAGTCTATGCATTGCTCTTGTAGCTGCAACATAAAGCATATTTTTATCAAAATCAGTTTTATAGTTATTATCATTTACATCCGGTATTATAACTTCATCAAATTCCAGACCCTTTGCAATATATGAGGATGTTATAACCATTCCGTTTACAAATGAAGAGCTACTATGTGAAAGGTAGTGGATGCTTCTGTAAACTCTACTCAAACTATTATAAAGAGACTCAGCCTGAAGCTCATTCTTGCATATGATTCCAAGTGAGGAGAGAGCTGATGATTTGAAAATTACAATTAATCTTTCAATTGTCTCAATCTCCTCTCGGTTGCTTTTGCATTTAATAATAACAGGTTCCTCACCGTGTCTCTCAATCACCTCCATTTGATTGTGAGGCCTTAATTTACTTGCGAAACCAGCAATTTCATATGTTGAGCGATAACTTTTATTTAACCTCATTATTTCTCCAGAGAGAAACACTCTGTTTATTGTTTCTGCATCTGAAGAACCATATGGGTTAACAGATTGATGAATATCACCAAGTATTGTTTTCCTGCAGGGATAGAGTTTTAGAAGCACTTTATATTGGATTGGAGAGTAATCTTGCATCTCATCAATTAAAAGATGTTTAACTTCTGTACCTAGATGGTTTCCTTCAAGTGCAAGGTGAATATATGCTAATGGCGCCAGATCCGCGTATTCAAGGGTTCTGTTTTTTCTAAATTTGAAGAGCTTAGGCCTTTCTAACCATTCATAAAAAGATTTATAAACTATGAGGTCATTTTCTGCTTTGAACATTTTCTTTAGCTCCTTTTTTAGAAATTTCCTATTTTCTGAAGTAACATCTATTCTATATTTTATTTTTGCAATATCAAGAATGTATTCTGTCATCACCTCAAAACGTTGCCTAATAGGATATCTGTCAAATCGTTGGAATTGCTCCTCAATATATTCAGATGGGATTGTAAAATGTTTGTTTAGTTTTACATCAACTGCCTTGAAGCAGTTCTTTTTAATATGATGAAGAAACGAATTCAATTTAGAAATAAATTCGAGAGATGATTTATATTTGACCCGCTCTGCAAAGTCTGAATCCGGATTATCAATAATTTCAGCAATTTGCTCAAACATTCTCTGATATTTATATCTATTTTCTAGCACGTTTGAAAGTGTCTCCTCCATACTTGTTTCCGGCACTCTCTCCTCTCCAAGTTCAGGGAGTACATTTGAAATATAGTCTGAAAATACTTTATTTGGAGAGATAATTAAAATTTCATCTGCAGATAGTTCCCCTTTGAATTTATACAGTAAATAGGCAATTCTATGCATTGCTACCGATGTTTTGCCTGACCCGGCAACACCTTGAATTATAAGAGTAGAGGCCTCGTCATTTCGAATAATCTTGTTCTGTTCACGCTGAATAGTGGCCACAATATTCTTCATCCTGTCATCCGAGTTAGCACTTAACTCTTTTTGTAGAACCTCGTCGTGCACAGTAAGGGAGCTCTCCAGCATAAATTCAAGTATACCCTTTTTGATAAGATATTGACGTTTGAGTGAGATAATACCAGTAACCTCTCCATTTGGAGAATTATATGATCCATTTCCCAACTCGTAGTCATAGAACATACCGGAAATAGGGGCGCGCCAATCATATATTAATAATTCGTTATTTTTTGGATTGTAAAACGAATGTATACCAATATATACTTGAGTAGTTATTGCTTCTGGTTTGTTCTCGCGGAAATCGATTCTACCAAAATATGGCCTGTCAAGCAGTTTTTTAAGCCTTTTACCTAATGATATAACATTTTCGCCTAGAGCCAAATGGTTTAAAATACTCTCTCTCATTGAGCGTACCTCTTGGGCATCAATATCTTTATTTGTCCATAAGTAATTTTTATGTTCATTTAAAGTATCAACATATCTTTTGACAGATTTGTCTGTATAATTAATTGTCTCTTTTAAAGCTTTTAATACAGCCTTAAGATGCTCTTTCTCCTGCTCTTCAGTTTGATGAATTGTCATAGTAAATTGAATTAAGACGCAAAAATAGCTTTAAACTCAAGTTCCAAAATTGTAAAAAAGAGACAATGTTCTCTGTCTACATAAAACAAATTTATTTTATGAAGATTTCAAAAAATTACTTAGACATAGAGTTTGGTATCTCATAATCAGAAGGTCAAAGGTATTTTTTTTGTACATTGTGAAAATTTTACTTTTATGATTGCAGATTTTATTGTTTGGATCTCTGCCTTTGAAGTTTACAGGCAGGAGTTAGTTTTGGGAATACTTTCATTTTCACTTATTGCCTTTCTACTAAAGATTAAAAGAAAAAAAGAGTTTGGTTCTTTGGATAACCCCTGGTACACTTTTAACTGGATAATTATGCTGTTGGGAGCGATTCTACAGATATTTTACCTATTGGCATTAGGAGAAGAGGCTATTTGGTTCTGCAAACCTGATGATGTTGGTTGGTTGTGGACTGTGGTAAATTTTCTGATTTTCTCTCTCTTCGTCTATATTCAAGCATCTGCATTTATTGAAACTTTGGGAGACTTTAATTATAACCATCAAGGCGAAGTTGAATGGAAGCTTGGTCTATACTCGTGGGTAGCTGCAGCCCTTTTACACCTATTAGCAAGTTTTTTCTACCCGAGTGCAATTATTATTATATATCTTGGTTTAATGGTTGTCCAGATTATTCAAGTTGTTAAGATTTTCAAAAAGATGCTTTATAATGATGGGTGGGTATTGGCATTATTTACCACTCTTTTTTATCTAATTGTTTCAATTGCTACTTTTTGGATACTAATCTATTTTACACCTATCTTAATTCTTGGTCTGATAGCAGCGGGAGCACTATATCTGCTTTCAAGCCCATCCTCTTCAGCTACGAAATCGACATCTTCGACAAGTCAAACTCAGGAAAGATGCTCTATATGCGGTAGGAACCCCAATTTTTGTGATTGTGCATCTAAAAGATTTCGGGAGTTGCAGGAACGTGAAGAGCGTCAGAAAACCGAGCGAAAAATTAGGAATATTAAAGATGAGCTTGGGATATAACCCTTTAGGAGCATTTTTTTTGTAACTTGTAGGTTCAAAATTATATAATTAAGAGTAGGCTAAAAGGCTTATGGATATTGCAATCAGCATATTACCGGTAATATTATTTCTTGTATTTCTGTTTGCTATGGACAGTTTTAAACTTGTTTCTTATAAATTGCTCTCTTTTTCTATCGTTTGGGGAGTTTTTGCTGCGATTTTATCATATTTCATTAACTCATATTTGCTTTTAGATAGCGCCAATTCTTTTACTGTTTACTCACGTTTCCAGGCACCTGTGATTGAAGAACTTCTAAAAGCGCTCTCTGTTTTATTTTTAGTAAGTCTTAAGAAAATTGGATTTTCAATTGATGCAATTGTATATGGATTTGCTACCGGAGCCGGCTTTTCCCTTGCAGAAAATCTATATTTTCTTACCGCCAATCCGGATCCCAATTTGCTTGTATGGGTTATAAGAGGATTTGGTACAGCCATAATGCACGGAGGCTGTACTGCGCTATTGGCTATGATTATTGTTGGAGGGATAAATCGTCATAGAATAGCATTTACAAATATTCTGGCAGGATTAATAATTGCGACATCCCTCCACTCTCTGTTTAACCATTTTTATATAGACCCCGTTTTACAAACACTTGGAGTGGTAGTTGTTATTCCTGTACTTTTTATTCTGATATTTCATTTTAAAGAGAAGGGGCTGCGTAAATGGCTTGATATGGAGTTTTATTCAGAGATTGAATTACTATCAAAAATTAATAAAGGTGAGGTTTCTAATACTAAGGCTGGGGAGTACCTCAAATCACTAAGAGAGAGGTTCAGACCAGAAGCCATTTTGGATATGTACTGCTATTTGGCTCTTTATCTTGAGTTATCAATAAAGGCAAAGAGAAATATAATGCTTCGCGAAAGCGGGCTTGAACCACCTACTGAGAGTGATATTGAACAAAAGCTGAAAGAGCTAGCACAATTGAGAAAAAATATTGGTAAAATTGGAGAACTTACACTTGCACCCTTGGTTAAAATGAAATACAACGACCTTTGGAAGCTAAAACAACTTTCTTAAATAAAATACTATGAAAACGAATTCAAAACTATTAATCACCCTTGGAATAGTACTAGCATTTGCTGTAGGATTCATTGCCGGAATTTACACAGAATATCCTAAACCTTCAAGTACAGAAGGTCTTGCCGGTACAATCGCAAAAGTTAAGAAGTACAGAAATACAAAAGCAACAGAGGATGATATACGTTTGAGAGACCAGCTTTCTGAGAACGGAGATCAATTGAAGGCTATTCAACAACTACTTTCATATTATTATGTGAACTCTATAACACGGAGCAAGCTTATTGACAAGGTTGTTGAGGAGGCTGAAAAAGTTGAGGGTCTTGAGAAAAACATAGCCTTTAATATAAGAGAGCTCAAATCATATTCTGTATTTCTTAATAATAGTAGGGCCGACCTACTTGCTGCTCTGTTTGCGATTGAGGATATTAAGGAAAATAATCCCGCTTTTATTCGCAATACAACAAACCAGGCAATTAATATTGTAATGCAGGTAAGATACAGAAATGTTGCTGTGTTGGAATTTATAGACAATCTTGAAAATTATATTAATCAAAATCAGGACTT
>JAQVRQ010000013.1:0-21923 GCA_028700975.1 Bacteroidales bacterium
TTGAACCTCTTTCTCCTTTTCCATCTTTCTCTCTGAAAGTCCTTCAGCTACTGCTTGTGAAAGTCTCTCTAAAATAAGTGCGATAGATTTTGCAGCATCGTCATTTGCCGGGATCACGTAATCAATTGGACCTGGATCGCAACAAGTATCAACCATCGCGATTACCGGTATGTTTAGACGATTTGCCTCTTTCACGGCGTTCATCTCTTTCTGGATATCTACAATAAATAGTGCAGAAGGGAGTCTGTTAAGGTCTGATATTGAACCCAAGTTTTTTTCAAGCTTTGCTCTCTGGCGTGTTACCTGAAGCTTCTCACGTTTAGCGAGTGTTTCAAATGTGCCATCTGTCATCATCTTGTCAATGGTGTTCATCTTCTTTACAGCCTTACGAATAGTAGGGAAGTTGGTAAGCATTCCACCTGGCCAACGCTCTGTAACATATGGCATATTAACACTTTTTGCGTGCTCTGCAACAATGTCTTTAGCCTGTTTTTTTGTAGCCACGAAAAGTATTTTGCGACCGGCACGTGCCAGTTGCTTCATTACATTTGCGGCCTCATCTATCTTGATAACGGTCTTGTGCAGATCAATGATGTGTATCCCATTCTTTTCCATAAAGATATAGGGAGCCATCTTAGGATTCCATTTTCTCTTAAGGTGGCCAAAGTGTACACCTGCATCAAGTAGTTCTTGGAAATTTGTTCTTGGCATTTTTTCTTGTAATAAATGTTTGTTTTTCTCTTTTCTTCAATCGGGAGTAGCTTTTTTAAGATCTCCCGGATTTTCCGCGGATGGACAAATTTCGGTAGCTTAATAAAATAAGATCCTGAAATTTTTAATCCTCTCCGTGCAAAAAATCAGCTTTTCAATAAATGATAAACTATCGTTTGCTGAATTGGAAGCGTCTGCGTGCACCAGGTTGTCCCGGTTTCTTTCTCTCTACCTCTCTTGGGTCACGAGTAAGAAAACCATTCTCTTTAAGGGCAGGGCGATAGGCCTCTTCGTCTATTTTACATAGAGCGCGGGCTATTCCAAGGCGTAAAGCCTCAGCCTGACCCTTAACTCCACCGCCATCTAAGTTAACCTTAATGTCAAACTGAGATTGGGTGTTTGTAAGGACAAGCGGTTGCATTACAATATACTGAAGAGACTCATCAACAAAATATTGCTCAAGAGTTCTGTCATTAATTGTAATGTTACCTTTTCCAGGATTCACATAAACGCGAGCAACTGCTGATTTTCGTCTTCCAAGGGCGTTAATTAATTCCATGCTCGTTAAATTTCGTTTAATTTGATTTGTTTTGGTTGCTGTGCCTGATGCGGATGTTCAGCTCCTTCGTAAACGAAGAGGTTGCGGAACAGCTGTGCTCCGAGGCGATTTTTTGGCAGCATGCCTTTAACGGCGTGCTCAACTACTGCCAGCGGCTTGCGATCCAGCAACTCCTTAGGAGAAGCAAATCTTTGTCCGCCGGGATACCCGGTGTGACGTACGTACACCTTGTCAGTCAACTTTTTACCAGTCAGGCGAACCTTAGTTGCATTGACAATAATAACATTGTCTCCGCAGTCCACGTGTGGCGTGTAGTTGGCTTTGTGCTTGCCGCGAAGGATTAGAGCAACCCTCGACGCAAGTCTTCCTAATACCAAGTCGGTTGCATCAATGACTACCCAGTTTTTTGTAACTGTAGCCTGATTTGCCGACACGGTCTTGTAGCTCAATGTGTCCACTTTGTTGATTTTTAGATTAATACAATTTTTTTGTTGCGATTTCCCCATATATAGGGGGGTGCAAAGTTATAACTATTTTTTAAAGTGACAAAATACCTATATTTTTGCGTTATGAAAATTGGAGACATTGAATTGGGAGAGAGGCCACTCTTTCTCGCCCCAATGGAGGATGTGACAGACGCATCTTTCAGATATATCTGCAAAGAATTTGGGGCAGATGTTATGTATACCGAGTTTGTCTCTTCAGACGGACTCATCAGAGATGCACGAAAATCGCTTGAAAAACTAAAGACCTTTCCATATGAAAGGCCCATAGGAATTCAAATATACGGCCACATTCCCGAAGCAATGGTTGAGGCGGCCGAGATGGCTGAGAGGGCAGAGCCATCATTTATTGACATAAATTTTGGCTGCCCGGTAAATAAAATTGCTAACAGAGGAGCCGGGTCCGGTATGATGAGGTATCCCGATAAAATGGTGGACATTACAAAAAGAGTTGTAGAAGCCGTTAAATTGCCTGTTACAGTAAAAACACGCCTCGGTTGGGATGACAATTCAAAAATAATTGTTGAACTTGCCGAAAGATTGCAGGATACAGGGATAAAGGCACTCACTATACACGGCCGGACTAGAGCTCAGCTCTATAAGGGAGAGGCCGATTGGTCCCTTATCGGCGAAGTAAAAAATAACCCCAGAATGGTTATTCCCATTATCGGAAACGGAGATATTACTACAGACCTTCAGGCAAAAGAGGCATTTGATAGATACGGAGTAGATGGTGTGATGATAGGGAGGGCAACATATGGCAGACCCTGGATCTTCAAAGAGATTCGTCATTTTCTGAATACAGGGGAGCATATGAGACCACTAACTGTTGAAGAGAAGGTAGAGCTGGCAAAACGGCACCTTATTAAATCTGTCGAGGTTAAGGGGGATAGAGTGGGAGTGCTGGAGATGCGAAGACACCTCTCCGCATACTTTAAGTCCCTTCCTGATTTTAAGGCAATTAGAATGAAGCTAGTTACAGAAAACTCTCACCTGGAGCTAATTAAAATACTGGATTACATTAACGAGAGATACACATCGGATGAAAAAATTGATAATTGATAAGATTCTGCTTCTCCCATATTACTTTATACTGAAGTTTAGACATTTTCTGTACGACCACTCAATTCTCAAATCCAGGGAGTATCCTATACCTATAATAAGTGTAGGTAATATAACCGTTGGAGGGACTGGCAAAACCCCATATGTGGAGTATCTTGTGAGATCACTATCTGACAAAGAGCGAGTAGCAGTATTATCAAGAGGGTATGGCAGAAAAACCAAGGGGTGGAGAGAGGTAGCAATAGATGATACTGCATTACAGGTAGGTGACGAACCATTACAAATTAAGAGGAAGTTTCCTCAAATAATCGTCTGTGTTGACGAAAAGAGGAGGAGGGGTGTTGAGACACTGCTCAACTATCCGGAGGAGAAAAGGCCAACATTAATAATTTTGGATGATGCTTTCCAACATAGAAGGATAAAGCCTTCAAAGAATATAGTCCTTATTGACTCCAGCAGACCCATAGACGAGGATTACCTTCTGCCGATTGGCAGGTTAAGAGACTTGCCTGAGCAGTTAATAAGGGCAGATCTGGTTGTAGTAACTAAATGCCCGCCTGAGATGGATTCAGCCGATATGTTTTTATGGGAACAGAAAATAGGACTGCCTGCCGGCACTGAGGTTCAGTTTACAACATTAAAGTATTCAGATGCAGTGCCAGTTTTCCCCGTTGCTGATAAACGATACCTTTACTCAAAATATGCAATTTTACTTACAGCTATTGCAAATCCAAGCCATTTGCGTTACTATTTGTTAAGTTTCTATAAAATTGCCTCTACCCTTGAGTTCAGGGATCATCACAACTTTACCGGAAGAGATGCGAAAAAAATTACCGGATGGGCCAATAAGGAGAAAAAGGCCCTTATTATTACAACAGAAAAGGATGCTCAAAGACTATCGGCACTTACCTCTTTGCCTGATGAGATTAAGTCAAGGATGTTCTATCTTCCTATAGAGGCTGTACATTTAGAGAGAGGTCAGCAGTAAATTATAATCTCTAACAAGGCGTCTTAATATAGTTATTTTTTATTATTATTCATAACTGATTTCTGTTTTTTAATCTTAATTCTGTGCTTTTTAAAGAAAAAATGCATATTTTTGCGACTGTGCTTTTGCAAATATTGCAATTGATATAAACCACTAATAATTATTAACCTAAAATTCTTAAACTCATGCATGTTTCAAAGAATGGAAATCGTATCGCAATTAAAGTGATCTCGGTTTTTGCCCTTCTGCTTTTCGCAGGTTCTATGTGGGCTCAGAACATCAAGGTTACCGGTAAAGTTACCGATTCTAAAGGAGAGCCACTGATAGGCGTAGGTGTACTCATTAAGGGTACACGTACCGGTATCTCTACCTCTTTGGACGGAACTTATGAGATTAATGCACAGCCTAGAGCAGTGCTTGTTTTCTCTTCTCTGGGTATGAAAACCCTGGAGATTCCGGTGAACAACCGAAACCTTATTAACGTAACTATGGAAGACGACGCTCTTCTTCTTGAAGATCTGGTTGTAGTTGGTTATGGTACGCAACGTAAAGAGAACCTAACCGGTTCAGTTGCTACTGTAGACACTAAGGTTTTAGAATCAAGACCTATAGCAGACGTTGGACGTGGACTTCAAGGTTCAACTCCAGGTCTGAACGTTGTTATCCCAAGTGGAGAGGTTGGATCGGACCCTATCCTTAAGATTCGTGGTCAGTTAGGATCACTTCAAGGTGGATCTTCTCCTCTTATCCTTATGGATAACGTTGAGATACCTTCAATTCAGCTGGTTAATCCGGATGACATTGAGTCTATCTCTATTTTGAAAGATGCCGCTTCTGCCTCAATTTATGGTGCAAAAGCTGCGTTTGGTGTAATTCTTATCTCAACAAAGAAAGGTGCCAAAACTGAAAGTGTAAATGTAAATTATTCAGGAAATATCTCATTCCAGAATATCTCTAAAAAGATGGAGATGGGTGGTGTAGATGCTCTTGAGTATACTATGAACGCATTTGAAAGAGTTGGCGGAACCAGAGCAGGTGCATTCTGGATGGTAACCAGAGAGGGTTACGAAAAGGCTGTTGAATGGAAAAACAGATGGGGTAGCACAGTGCAAATTAACGACCCTATGCTTTACGGACGTGACTGGTATGTTAATGCAGATGGTTACAAGATTGGACTCAGAACTTACGATGCATATGACTATATGATCAAGGAGTGGACTCCAACTCAGACTCATAACCTATCACTGAATGGTAAGAGTGGCAAAACAGACTATAACCTCAGCTTTGGTTATTTGGATCAATCTGGTATGATTAAGCCTGCAAAGGTGGATGATTTCCAGAGATACAACGGATCAATTAGAGTAGGTACAGATGTAAACAACTGGTTGAGAGTGTACGGAGGTGCAATGTATTCAAAGCGTCTTAAGAGATATGCTTATGCTACCAGCTCAACAACAGCAGACCCTTGGCTATATCTATATCGTTGGGGACCTACCTATCCTATGACAACTGAAGATGGTGATCCTCTAAGAAGCCCGGTTTCTGAAGTTGCAGCAGCTAATACAGCATCTCAGGAGACAAACTATACAAGTCTTAACGGAGGTATCACAATTACCCCTATGAAAGACTGGAAAATCAATTTTGACTACACTCACGCAAATCAGGAGTATGTTAACCTAAGACCTGGTACTAGATACACTGCCAGAAATACTTGGGGAGCACCTCTAGCAAAATTGAATGAAAATGGAGAGAGAGTATATGTAAATGATGCCGGAGAGGTTGTAAACTCTTCAGCTATTGGAGCAATGCCTGCTTATAAACTGGATATGCTTACATATACAGCACCAGGATCAAATCCTGATCACATCTATCGCTACTCAAGAAATTATCAGTGGAATACAATAACTGTTAACACTACCTATGACTGGAATCTCAATGAAGATAACAGATTTAAGTTTATGCTAGGTATTAATAGTGTTGGTCGTAAGGATGCCTATAACTGGTCACGGACTACTCAACTGATTGATATAACAAACCCTCAGTTTGACCTGGCTACAGGTACTCAGACAACTAGCGGTGGAGCCGCCTGGGAGTCTCAGTTTGGTGTTTTTGGAAGGGTTAACTATAACTATAAAGAGAAATATCTGGTTGAAGCAAACCTGAGATATGATGGTACTTCAAAATTCCCGGATGATCTTAAATGGAGGTGGTTCCCATCATTCTCTGCAGGTTGGAGACTTACAGAGGAGCCTTGGATGGAGTGGTCTAAACCATACCTAACATCATTTAAATTCCGTGGATCTTGGGGAACAATTGGTGACCAAACAGTTTCTAACTCACTTTATGTACCAACTATGAGTGGCTCTATGAGTACATTCATTATTGGCGGAGCAAGACTTTACCAGTTTGGAACACCTGCAGCAGTTGCAGCAAATATTACCTGGCAGGATATTACTACTCTTGACTTAGGTTTTGATGCAAGATTGTTCAATAGTGATTTTGGTGTATCTTTTGACTGGTTTAGAAGAGATACTGAAAATATGATTGTTCCACAGGAGGGTCTCCCTGCTACTTATGGTACATCTGCTCCAAGAGGTAACCACGGTTCTCTTAGAACAAATGGTTATGAGATACAGCTTGATTACAACCACAGATTCAGCAATGGCGTTGGTTTAAATATTGTTGCAACTCTTGCAGATGCTGTTACCAAGATTACTAAATATGGTACTACCAATAGTATAAATGACTGGTATGTAGGTAAAACATATGGAGAGATCTGGGGTTACAAAGCTGATAGACTATATCAGAAAGAGGATTTTGAGTATGATGGAAATGGTAACTTAATTGTTATCAAATCACCAGATAACTATAATGTTAATAAACTAGCCGGAAGCAATCCTGTTTATCAGGGAAGACTTCAAGGTGGTAACTTTGTATTTGGTCCTGGTGATGTTAAGTTTAAAGACCTTAATGGTGATGGTATCATTACTCCAGGAAACAGCCTAATCAGAGACGTAAATGGTAATCCTGATCATGGTGACCTTTCAATAATTGGTAACTCTACACCTAGATATGAGTATAGTTTACGTGCCGGAATAGATTATAAAGGCATTGACTTCTCTGTATTTATGCAAGGTGTTGGCAAGAGAGATATCTGGGGCAACGGATTCCTTGCAATCCCAGGCTTTAACTCAGCTGACGGTGCTATGCCACAGGCAATAGCCGGTAATTTCTGGAGAGAAGACAGAACAGATGCGTTCTATCCAAGACCTTGGAACCTAGGTGGTGGTGCAACTAGTACTACAGCAGGTTACAATATGGTAGTATCAGACAGATACCTTCTTAATATGGCCTATTTCAGAATTAAGAATATAACATTAGGTTATACACTTCCTGATAAGCTTATGAGCAAAGTTAAGATTAAGAAATTAAGAGTATATGCAGCTCTTGAGAACTTCTTCACCTTTGACCATCTTGGCGATCTCCCTATCGATCCAGAAGAGATTAGCGGATACTCTATGTGGAATTCCTCAAACTACAACTTGGGCCGTACCGGTGTAGGTGTTCCTACCTTCAAGAGTGCTTCGGTTGGTATACAGGTTAACTTCTAAAAGCTATATATGATGAAAAAATATACACTAATATTGATTGCCGCTGTCGCACTATCTTTCACTGGTTGCAAAGAGTTCCTTGACAGACCTTCGCTAACTCAGATGAACGACGGCAACTACTGGACAAATGAAAATAATGTTCGTTTGTTTGCAAACGGCTTCTATGCTAACTATTTTACCGGCTATAACTCATCTTGGGGAACAGATTATGCTCCATTAAGAGGTTATACTTTCAATGATGACTTAACAACTACAGGTAAACAATCTATCTTTGAGACTCAAGCTCCTTCATCTAGGGCTTCAACTTCAGAAACTGCCGGATGGCTGTCTCAATATAATGGACCTACCTGGAACTTTGCTTGGGTAAGAAAATCAAACCTATTCATTGAGAGAATCAACACAATGAACGAGAAGAGTCTTCTTACATCTGAAGCATATAACCACTGGAGCTCTGTTGCCAGATTCTTCCGTGGCTATGAGTATAGCAGATTGGTTAGCGTATTTGGAGATATCCCATACTTTGATAAAGTTTTGACAGATCAGGATTTAGATTTGCTTTACAAAGATAGAGATGACAGGACCGCTGTTATGGATAAGGTATACGATGATTTCGTATATGTGCTTGACAATATGCGTCTTTCAGATGGTGACAAACAATATCTTAACAGATATGTTGCCGCAGGTTTTATCTCAAGGTTTATGCTTTTTGAAGGTACCTGGCAGAAATACCATCTGAACAACACAGCAAAAGCACAGAAATATCTAGAGCTAGCTGTAAGAGCAGGTAAAATTGTTATGGATAACAGTGCCTTTAAGTTTACATCTGACTTTAGATCTCTCTTTGGATCAATGGATCTTGCCAATAATGCAGAGGTTGTTATGTACAGACACTATGATGCTGCTTTGAGTATTACACACGCTGTAGCCTCATATTCAAACACAACTGAAAGTCAGTATCCATCTGCAAACCTTGACTTTATTAAGTCATTTATTTGCAACGACGGTAAACCTTACAAACTATCTTCAGTAGCAAACGCAGATGTATTGGATGTTCCAAATCTTATTGCAACAAGAGACCCAAGATTTGAAGCAACATTTGTAGATCAACCGATTATTCAGGCAGCTACTCTTCTGTATGCAAGTAAATTTATCGATCGTAAGGGTCCAACTTTTAAAGGCGGTTCTTATCCACCTGAATACGGTTCCGTTACTAATACTAATGACTATCCTGTTATGCGTCTCGCAGAGGTTGTTCTTAACTGGATAGAGGCTAAGGCAGAATTAGCAACAATGGGCGGAACAGCAGTTACACAGGATGATATTGACAAATCAATCAATGCTATTAGAAGCAGACCTCTTGATGCTGTTGCTATTGCTAAGGGTATTCAGAAAACTGCTCCTCTTTCAATTGCAACCCTACCGGATGATCCGGATAGAGATGCAGATGTACCTGCTCTTATTTGGGAGATACGTCGTGAAAGAAGAATGGAGTTCTTCTATGAGCACACCCGCCTTCTTGATATTAAGAGATGGAAGAAGATCAACTATATGAGCGGTGCTCAGAACCCTGACCTTCTTCGCGGACCTTGGGTTAATTTTGCACAAGAGCTTCCTCAGTGGCTTGTTGAAGCTAAAGAGGGTAAACTTAAAGTTGAAAAGGCAGATGGATCTATTGTTACCTATGATGGTACAAATGGTGCCGATATGGTAGGTTACTATATACCTGAAAACATATCTGACAGAGATGCCTTTACTGATAGAGTTTACAATGCTCCTATAGGTAGAAACCAAATAAGTGAATATCTTGACAAAGGTTATACTCTTACTCAAACACCAGGTTGGGAATAGTATTTAACTAATATTTCATATTTTGAGGCCGGCTAAAAGCAATTTTAGCCGGCCTCTTTATTAAGAGGTTATGATAAATTATCACATAGAATCAACAAGAATAACAAATTAGTTTTAGTGTAAAAAAAGACACCAATTACAGGTTTTAAAGTGATATATTTGCTGCAATATTGCTTTGAAATGATTATTTATAATCATATAATGGTTATAATCTGAAACCAAAATCAATTTTATTTAGTTTTATTACAAATATTAAAATATATTTTATAGTTTTACATACTATTAAAATGTACTATTAACAGGGGATTTCAGAGAATTATATAATAGAAATTCAGAAATACGTTAACATTATTAACCTAAAAATTAAATTCATGCATTACTCACAAAAAAAGGGCGGGATGATGAAAATGATCATTTTGTCCCTATTGGCCATTTTCCTTGTGTCTGGAAATGTGTTTGCACAAAACATTAACATTCGAGGCAAGGTGGTTGACAAATCGGGGGAGCCTCTAATTGGTGTAACTGTTGTTATTGAAGGAACAAGAACAGGAGTTGCTACTGAATTGGATGGTACTTACTCGATAAATGCTCCTGCAAATGCGGTACTTCTTTTTACTGCTATTGGTATGGAGGATCTAAAAGAGCAGGTAAATAACCGCTCACTAATTAATGTTACAATGAACGAATCATCCATATTTTTGGAGGATGTTGTTGTAACAGCTCTCGGTATAAAGAAAGAGAGAAAGGCATTGGGATATGCGGTATCCGACATCAAGTCTGAGGAGTTGATGAGGAATAAGACTGCAAACCCAATCTCTTCACTTTCAGGTAAGATTGCCGGTGTTAATATAACACAATCTTCCGGTGCGGCAGGTTCTGGTGCGCAGATTATTCTTCGTGGCGGTACTTCAGGATCTGAAGGCAAAGACAATCAACCTTTGTTCGTAGTTGATGGTGTAATTTATGATAACTCTTCAACACTTGTAGGTAACTCTGGATTTGATGGTTCTTATAAGGCGGCAACCACAACTTCTAACCGTATTATGGATATAAATCCTGAGGATATTGAAAATATGTCCATATTGAAGGGCCCGGCAGCCTCTGCACTTTATGGTTCCCGTGCAGCCAACGGCGTTGTCATTATTACTACTAAAAAAGGTAAAGAGGGTGTAGTTGAAGTTAATATCAACTCCAAATTCTCTACATCTTGGGTAAAAAGTCTTCCTCAAGTTCAAAATGAATTCACTAGAGGTTATATGGAAGATCAATACGATAACCAACAGAATTATCTTGGAACTGTTTTCAATGATTTTTCATACAATTCTTGGGGAGAAAAGTCTAATGCACAGACATATGACAATATTGGAAACTTCTTCCAAGGCGGAATTGTTTATGACCAAAGTGCTAGCGTTTCTGGTGGTACTAAAAACAGCAACTTCTACTTATCCGGATCTTATTATGATCAAAAGGGTATTGTCCCTAAAACAGGGTATGATAAATTCACCTTCCGTTTCAATGGTGAGCAGAGAGCCGGCATATTTACATTCAATGCAAATGCGGCTTATTCACAAGCTCATACAGACAGAACATTGACCGGTGCAGGTCTTTATGGTTCACAAGGAACCGGTGCTCTTTACGGTGTTTACAACTGGTCACCATTTGACAATGTGTCAAATTATTTAAATGAAGATGGTACTCGTTACAGATTGTTTGGTGAAAGGCTTGATCCTTGGGAAGAGCGCGACAATCCATATTGGATTGTTAACAAAAACAAGATGTATGACAATACAGATCGTTTTACAGGAAGCTTAGGCGTAAAGGCAGATATTGCTGATTGGTGGTTCGTTCAGTACAGATTGGGTATTGACTCTTATACTCTAATCAACTCTAATCGTATTGCTGCCAACGGAGTTGTTAAACAAGTATGGCAGAATGGTATGATGAGTGACAACACTATGCGTTTCAAATATATGTCACACAACTTCATATCTAATATGAATAAGAAATTCGGAGATTTTGACTTTAACCTCTTACTTGGTGCTGCTTCAGATGATACTCAGACTCACAGCAACTTTATGATGGCTTGGAATTTCTCTGTTCCTGATTTCTATTCTTATGCTAATGCTTCAACAGAAAACAAACAATTTGCCAACGCTGCATCTCAAAAGAGACTGGTAGGTCTATTTGGTGAATTCCGTGTAGCTTGGAAGAATATATTATATATGACAGTTACAGGACGTAACGACTGGACATCAACTCTTCCTATCGAGAATCGCTCATACTTCTATCCATCTGTAAGTGGTTCATTCGTATTTACAGAGCTTCTTCCTAAGAGTAGCATTCTTACTTTCGGTAAGATTAGAGCATCTTGGGCAAAAGTGGGTAAAGATACTGGTGCTTATGAAACTAACACCTCTCTTTGGCCTGTTGGAACATATCTTGGTGGTAAAATTGGTGTAGGTAACTCTTGGACTCGTGGTAACCCTTATCTTAAGCCGGAGATGACCAAATCAACTGAAATAGGGGTTGAATTAAGTCTCCTCAAAGATCGTTTACGTGTTGACTATGCATACTATACAAACGACTCTTACAACCAGATTTTGTCTCCTCGTGGTCCTCAATCTACCGGTTATATCTTCTGTTCAATTAATGCAGGAAATGTATATAATAAAGGTATGGAGTTGACTGTTACTGGTACTCCTGTTGAAACCAAAGATTTGAAATGGGATATTGGATTGAATGTTGCTGGTAATCGTGGTACTTTGGATGGTCTTCCTACCGGTATGGATGTTATGTATGTTACAGACGTTCAGTATGCAGGTGCGCAAGCCGCATCATTTAACGGTGGTAATTTTATGGCCATTGCTGGTACAGAATGGAAGAGATATAAATATGATCCAGAAGTTGAAAACTCTAAAAAAGAGTTAGATGGAAAACTTATTCTTGACGCAAACGGAATGCCAACCTACACAACCTCTTTGTCTGAAGTGGGTAATCGTGAGACTAAGTTCTCCGGTGGTTTGAATAACACTATTACCTGGAAAGGTTTCTCATTTAATATGTTGTGGGAATTCAGAGTAGGAGGTGATGTTATCAACGGTACACAGTATGCTATGACCAATAGCGGTGTTAGTAAATTCTCCGGAGATGTTCGTAATAGAGAACTGACAGTAACAGGTATTGATGCAAGCGGAAACGCAGTATCAAATACTTGGAGTGCCGATAACACATATATATTCAATGGCGTAGAGACAAGCGGTCATAATATTATTAAAAGTTATTATACTAATTATTATCCTAGAGAAACTGCCAATTATATTACAGACGTTAATCTGCTAAGACTTCGTACACTATCTGTAATGTATGACTTCCCTAAGAGATGGCTAGACAGAGTTGGATTCATTAAACGTGCTTCTATTTCTGCTTCGGCAAACAATCTTCTTCTATTTACAAATTACGATGGAGATCCTGAAGTTGCTGCATCTGGTGCAGGTGTCGGTGGTTCATCTTCTGTTGGATTTGACTATTGTGGAGTACCTGCAACCTCTGGTATGACATTCGGTTTAAATTTAACTTTCTAATAAGTTATAAATATTTAAATTTAATAATATGAAATATATTAAATCATTAATTTCCTTGTGTGCCGTAGGCTTGATCTCTCTTTCACTTGTATCTTGCAGTGATTGGCTCAATATAAATGTTGATCCTGAGAATCCATCTTCAGAAAGTGCTACATACCAAACACGTTTGGCACATATTGAATTTTACACCAATTCGGCAACACAATTTGCCGCTTGGCGCTCAAGTATGTCCGCTGGTGATTGGACAAGATACTTCAATGGAAGTACCTATTGGAATATGTCTTATTGGAATCCTCAAACCGGTGCTGTTACAACACCATATCAGTGGTGGTTTGTAGGTGCTGCAAGTAATATTTCTTATATGTATGATAAAGCTATGGAGGCAGAAGCTTGGCATTATGCAGGAGTAGCTAAAGTTATCCGTGCATATGGATTTATGTTAATGACAGACCTCTATGGTGAAATGCCTTATACAGATGCAGTAGGTGAAAACGCAACTCCTACATATGATAACGGAAAAACCATATATTTAGGTTGCTTTAATGAACTAAACGAAGGTCTTGAACTTTTAGCTAAAACACAGGATCCAAAACTTCCTTCACTGGCTGAGGGTGACTTTTGGAACAACGGTGATGTTGCTAAATGGATAAAATTTGGTAATTTACTTAAAGCTCGTTATGCCGTAAAACTAAGTAAGAAGGCTGACGGAAATTATCTTGATGGTAAATATGATGCTGCGACCATTCTTGATGCCCTTTCAAAAGGTCCTCAAAGCAATGCCGATAACACTATAATATATCATACAGATGACAATAGTACCACTCACGACGTTCTTGGATGGAACGAACCTGTTGACTACTCTCCAATATATTCTGTTTGCGGTATGAATGCCGGTTATATGGTAACCGATATGCTTTATAAGAACCTTACCAATTTTGCAGGTAGTGGTGTTGAAGACCCTCGTGCCGACAAAATTATTCCTTGGGCTATTTCAGAGAAGTCTGATGATACACCAGCAAACATTAAATGGGATGGCAAGTGGAGACGTTCCCTTGGAGTAGATATGGTCACTAATGACTCTCCAAATCTTAATGGTGGACCGCTAAGAGCGGGTTATACTGCTGAAAAGCATTGGTGGATAGACTCTTCCTCTCCTACTAGATTGGGTGATACTGTTTATGTAGAGGCCACAAGCACTTCTAAGGGTTACGCTGCCAAGCAAGATCTTCTTTTCAGAAGAGACGGAACTGATGCATCAAAAGAATCTGGTTCTTTCTATTCAAGAGTGTCTTCACCAACATACTTAGGTACTTACTCTGAGGCTTGCTTCATTAAAGCAGAAGTTTTGTTCAATCAAGGGAATGCTCCAGCTGCTTACGCCGCATACAAAGAGGGTATCAAGGCAAGTATGGAACAGATGAATGTGACCCTCAATTCTTGGGTTGCAGGAGATCCAAACCTTGCAGATTGTCCTTCATTTACTCCTATGAGTCAAGCCGATATGGATAATTTCTTGGATAATGGTATTGGTACTGCAGGCAACCTTACCCTAGGTAAGATCCTTACTCAGAAAAGAATAGCATTGCATTTCTCAGTTGAGATATGGAACGATATGCGTCGTTATGACTTTGATGAGGAGTTATTCCACAACTGGGGTGTTCCTGCATATCACGCTGTTAATGCTGCTGCACTAAAAGGAATTCCTGTAGGTAAACAATTCCGCCGTTGGCGTCAATGCTCACACGAGCTTAACTACAACGCAGCGAACCTGCATGCAATAGGAGCAGAGGTTCCAGGTGCGGATATGGGCCTTTTACAATGGAACAGTGCAGAAGATGTTTGGACTATTCCTGTATGGTGGGATTCTGATCAACAGTAATCTCATTTGTAAACAATAAGTAAGACAGGGTGGCTATTTTGGCCACCTTGTTTTTTTTCAAAAAATTGTATCTTTGTTAAAATGACAAAAACAATAGGATATGTTTTCTAAAGATGTATATGTAAAAAGGAGAAAAGAGCTTGCCTCAAAGGTTAAATCCGGGATACTGCTGTTTCTTGGAAACTCTGAGGCTGGTACAAACTATATAGGTAACACCTACAGATTTCGCCAGGACTCTTCGTTTCTCTATTTCTTTGGTCTGGACGAGCCCGATTTGGCTGCTGTAATTGATGTTGAGAGCGGTGAAGAGATTATTTTTGGCAATGATGTTACAATAGATGACATTATCTGGATGGGTCCTCAACCACTTATGACAGAAAAAGCTACTCTCGTTGGAGTAGATAAGGTAAAAGCAGCTTCTGATTTGGGTAGTTATATTGCCAATGCCAAAAACCTTGGCCGTATAGTCCATTTTCTTCCGCCATATAGGTATCATAATCAAATAAAATTATTCTCTCTATTGGGGGTTGATTTTAACCGCCAGAGAGAGCTTGCTTCCGACCAGCTAATAAAAGGGGTAGTTTCGCTGAGAGAGATTAAAGATTCATATGAAATTGCCGAAATGGATAAAGCTGCCGATATTGGCTATGCGATGCACTATACAGCAATGAGAATGGCTAAGCCGGGGATGATTGAACAGGAGTTGGTAGGTCTTATGGAAGGGATAGCTATTTCAAATGGTCATATGCCATCGTTTCCAATAATTCTGTCTCAAAATGGTGAAACGTTGCATAACCACACACATCATCAAACTCTAACAGATGGCAGGTTATTGGTAATTGATGCCGGAGCAGAGACAAATATGCATTATGCGTCAGATTTTACAAGAACAATCCCTTCCGGGGGTAAGTTTACTCAGAAACAAAAAGATATTTATAATATTGTCTCTGCTGCCAATGATTTGGCAACAGCTTTGGTTAAACCAGGGATAACATATACTTCTGTACATCTTGCGGCAGCAAGGGTTTTGGCTCAGGGGTTGATAAACCTCGGCCTTATGAAGGGAAATGTAGATGATGCTGTTGCAGCCGGAGCTCACGCTCTCTTTATGCCGCACGGACTTGGTCACCAAATGGGTCTTGATGTCCACGATATGGAGGATTTGGGTGAGAACTTTGTTGGTTATGATGAGGTTCATAAAAGAGCTACCCAGTTTGGTCTAAAATCTTTAAGAATGGGTAAAACACTTCGTCCCGGACACGTTATAACAAACGAACCTGGTTGCTATTTTATTCCAGCACTTATTGAAAAATGGAAAAGAGAGGGGATAAATAACGACTTTATAAATTTCTCAAAACTTGAAGATTATTATACCTTTGGTGGTATAAGGATTGAGGATGATATACTAGTTACAGAGAACGGAGCAAGATTGCTTGGCCGTAATCGTTTGCCAAATACACCGGAAGCGGTTGAGGCTGAAATGTCACGCTTATAAATAAATAGATGAAAAACTTCAAAATTAATTGCCATCTGCACATATGTGCTAAGATGGCAATTTTTGTATTACTCCTGCTTGTCTCCTGTACTAAAGAGGAGAGGCCTCCTGTTAATTCAGATTCAAATTTCATATCATCAATCTCTTTTTCAAAAACTGAAAACTCCACATTGACTATTGAAGCATTTGGAATAATTGCAGGTAAAACCATCTATTTTTCTTTACCGGAAGGTGTTCCTTTAACCTCTCTTAAGCCGAGATTTGCTATCTCTTCAGGGGCCACTGCCTCTTATAATGGTAAAGCTATTGAGAGTGGCAAGAGTCCTATTGATTTTACTGAGACAGTTACTTTAAGAGTGACCTCACAGTCTGGAAAGAGCTCTGATTATAAGGTTTTGGTTCAAAATGGCAGACTTAATTTTGACGAAATGCTCTATTCGTTTATGCGGAAATATTCAATCCCGGGAATCTCCTATGCTATTACGAAGGATGAAGAGATTGTATATAAACAAGGACTGGGTTTTGCAATAACAGAGAGCGATACAAGGACCACGACAAACCATCTTTACAGGTTGGCAAGCGTCTCTAAACAGTTTACATCTCTTTGCATTATGAAACTTATGGAGCAAGGTAAACTCTCTCTTGA
Source organism: Bacteroidales bacterium (assembly GCA_028700975.1). Lineage (GTDB taxonomy): Bacteria > Bacteroidota > Bacteroidia > Bacteroidales > UBA932 > Bact-08. The sequence continues at coordinate 16,884 of JAQVRQ010000013.1, forward strand.
TCAAAAGGTTTTTGGATCCTCAGGAATTTTAGCAAGTCAGTTTACAAATGTTACACCAAATGCGGCAAAGGTTACTGTAAAGCATCTTCTTCAACATACAAGCGGGTGGAAAAGCGACCCGGATCCTATGTTTACATCATCTTTTTCCGGCCAGACCCTTTCGCAGAGAATTGAGTATGTTCTTAACTCTCCTCAGACAGAGCCAGGAACATCATTCAACTACTTTAATATGGGATTCGGCATTTTGGGAAGGGTTATTGAGACGGTCTCAGGAAAGAGTTATGAAACTTTTCTTAAGGAGGTGTTGTCTGAAGCTGGAGTTTCCGATATTCACGTTGGAGGAGACAGAGCTCACAGACGTGCCAATGAGGTTGTTTACTACTCTCAGGGAGGAACAAACGGATATGGAAACCCGATGGAGATTATAGCTGCTGCAGGGGGAGTCATTGCCTCCGCTGAAGAGATGATGAAACTGATGTTTCATATAGATGGCAGGTCTAAAGTTGAGGATATCATACTTCCATCAACTAGGAGTGTTATGCTTACACCTTCGACTGCTTATAACAGGTATGCTCTTGGTTGGAGATGTAATCACAGCTCTCTTTTTTCAGGATCCTGGTATCATTCAGGAAACCTTGCCGGTACAGCTGCGATGTGGGTAATGGGAGGGGATGGAATAAATTGCGTTGTGTTGTGCAACTCACGCTCCTATATAGATGGATTTGATGATGAGATGTATGTTATGCTCAACACTTTATTGAGAATGGCATCGTCTACAAGCTGGTAAAGCTCGCTGAGAATCATTGCGGTGGCCCCCCATATAAATAGACCATCATACTCATAACCTGGAGCATCAAGCCACTCACCGGTGGGGCTTTGGAATCTCTTGTTAACTGCCTTTAAGGGATTGAACTCTTTAAGTGGAACTAATGAGTAATTGGCAACCTCTCTAGGATTAGGAATAAACCCAATCTCTTTTTTTGCAACAGCAAGAAGGGGTTTGATTAAAAAATTGCTAGGAGGAACATATAGTTCAGATAAATATGAGATAGTTGTTATCTCCTCAATCTTTACAGCCATCTCTTCGTGTGCCTCTCTTAAAGCCGTTTCTGCAAGCGACTTGTCGGTCTGCTCTCTTTTCCCTCCTGGAAATGCTGCCTGGGCTGAGTGAACACCATTATAGCTGTTCCGTAAAATAATCAATACTCTCCAATCCATCAGGTCACTGCCTTGCGGGAAAAGGAGAACAAGTACTGCCGATTCCTTTGCTCCGGCGGGAGGGTAGTGATCAAGAAACATATCCGCCCTCCTCTGGTGAGGAGCAAGGCGGATATGTGCCTCTTTACCCGGTAGTGGAAAATTATTTATCAATACCCACTCTGTTTAAAATGAATGCCCATTCAAAGGCAGTCTCCTTAATTCTGTCATATCTTCCTGTTGCCCCGCCGTGGCCGGACTCCATATTTGTATGAAGAAGAATGATGTTATCATCTTGTTTGAGAGCACGAAGTTTTGCAACCCATTTGGCAGGTTCGTGGAATCCAACCTGAGAGTCATTGAGGCCCCCTGTTGCAAGAATATTTGGATACTTCTGTGCGGTTACATTATCATATGGTGAATATGAGAGCATATATTTATAGTACTCCTCTTCATTAGGATTTCCCCACTCTTCATACTCCTGAGTTGTTAAAGGTAGCGAGGTATCCAGCATCGTGTTGATTACATCCACAAAAGGTACGTGAGCCACTATGGTATTGAATAGATCCGGCCTCATATTGGCAACTGCTCCTACAAGTAGCCCTCCTGCACTTCCTCCCATCCCGGCAAGATTCTCTGCAGATGTATATTTGTCTGCAATAAGCTTCTCGGCACAAGCAATAAAGTCTGTAAAGGTATTCTTCTTCTTAAGAAGTTTTCCATCTTCATACCACTGCTCTCCAAGGTCACTGCCTCCTCTTATCTGAGCTATGGCAACTACAAAACCTCTGTCAATGAGACTATAGTATGCCGGACTGAAATAGACATCTGAACTTGAGCCGTAGCTTCCGTATGAATAGAGGAGAGCAGGATTCTTGCCATTTTTCCTGAGTCCCTTTTTATAAACAATTGCCATAGGAACCTCTACTCCATCCTGCGCTTTTGCCCAAAGCCTCTCTACAACGTATTCATCTGCATTGAATCCGGATGGTATCTCCTGCTCCTTAAGCTTTGTGCTTTCACCTGATTCAAGATTATATTCATAAAGGGTACTTGGTCTGTTTAATGATGTGTAGTTGTATCGTACTGTTGTTGCATCAAATTCAGGATTTCCATTAAGGCCTACACTATATACAGGTTCAGGGAAGGTTATCTCGCCCTCTGAGCCATCTACAAGTGAAAAATATTTGAACTGATTCAGACCATTTTTTCTGATGTCAATCACTACATAGTTCTTGAGTACATCAAGCCCCTCAAGCCTAACTTCGGGGTCGTGTGCCACGAATATTTTCCAGGTAGATTTGTCCTGAAAACCCTTTAATGGCAATTCATATATCATTCCGTTAAGGTTGTCGTTGTCTTTATACCACAAGAAGTATTTGTCTGAATGCGCAATGACTGAGTAATCGACTCCCTGTTCACGTGGTAGGAATACAACTGGTTTTGCAGTTGGGTTATCTGCGTCCAAGGCTCTGTATTCAGAAGTATATGTACTTGATGAAATGATGAAAATCTCCTTGTCTGTTTTTGTTTTGGATAGATAAACATTATATCTGGCGTCTCTCTCTTCGTAAATAACCTCATCTTTTCCGGATTTTCCCAGTTTGTGTCTCATTACCTTATATGGGCGGAGAGCATTATCAACAAGTACATAATAAAGTGTTTTGTTGTCGTTTGCCCATTGATATGAGGTAGCCATAGGGATATTAACTCCCAGATCAATGTTGGTTTCTAGGTTTTTAACTTTTATTGTGTAATCTGCAAATGATCCTGTCTCGTTATATGAGTAAGCTGCAAGTTTATTATCAGGGCTAATATTATATCCGGCGAACCGCATAGCCTTTTTACCCTCTGCCATATTGTTTACATCAAAAAGAAGCTCTTCAGCTGCGCCTTCTGAATTCTCCTTTCTTAGGTATACTCGGTATTGTTTTCCTGCCTCTGTTCGGCTATAATATTTATAGCCGTTCATAAGGACCGGATAGCTCTCATCTGCATCTTTGATTCTGCCAATAATCTCATTGTAAATTGAATTCTGGAGATCTTTAGTTGATGCCATTACACTATCTGTGTAGTTGTTCTCCTGAGTTAGGTAGTCAATTACGGCAGGGCTTGTTTTATCCCTAATCCAGTAATAGTTATCTACTCTTTCACTGCCGAATTCGTTGAAAACCTGCGGTATAATTTGAGCTACAGGCGACTGTGGAAAATCTGATTGTTTCAATATCTTTGTTTTTGTAGGAGTGCAAGATGCTGTGAGCACCAAGAGTATTCCAATTGTAAATAGTTTAACGATTGTTTTCATATTTTGTTTGAATTATGTTGCTATAAATGCAAGACAAGAGACTTTGCAATCTGTGCAAAATCTCCTGCCATAATTAGAGAGAATACTACCTTCTTCTTGGTGGATAGTAGTTGTACATTATGTTCTCAATATGCCAAAACATTGGGGTTACTCCTGATCCTGCAGCAGGAGGTATTTTTGCAAATACTATAAATGCAGGTTTCCCATCTAGAATTTGCTTTATAGTAACCTCTGTTCCATCTTTTTTAATTAGTTTGAAATCCGGAAGTTCCATCCCCTCAATATTTCCTTTATCCCATCCCTTGAAAGATGGCTCACTCCCCTCCGTATAGCTCTTCTTGTCATCCTTTTTAGCAGTCTTTTCTTTTGCTATATAGTCTTTTAGATAATCATCAAGAGGGCCTTTAGCTCCTATTGTACCCTTTCTTGCAGCAACAGAGAGTATGGTCCAACTCATTTCGTCTTCTCTATCGTTGTTTTTTGCAAGTGCATTGTTGAAGCCTCTAACATATGCAATTACACCCTCTTTATCAACTACCATACCCGTAATTCCTTCGTTAATAGGAATCGGCTGAACCATATGAAGCCTCTTTAAGAAATCTGGCATCTCTTCAGGAGTGTAGTAAAATTTGAGATTTGGATATTCAGATTCATCAAATGCCTCCCTTGGAGAGTTTGTTACAATAACGATAGTCTCATCCGGAGAGTTTTTATACTTTTTAGGCATCTTTTGAGCGTTCATAGATACCGGAATAACGAATAGGGCAGCTAAAGTAATTGCTGCGAAGATTTTAGCAGTAATTTTCATATTTAATATCTTTTTGGTTTGAATAAAGATAGTAATAAATGCTAAATTCTTCATAACTTAGGTAAGAATTTAATATTCAACGAATATGTACGAATCTGTAAAAAGGAAGATACTTAACCGATGCGCATACTTAACTAGCTATTTTAAGCTTTTTCCAATATTGAGGAGGGTTGATAGGTCCTTCCTTTTTGTGGATTGTGGCGCTAACATCGGCCAAATTAGTGATCTCTTCCTCTCCAGAGGGGCAATTGTCAAGGCCTTTGAACCTGATATTCTTGCATTCTCATATTTACAAAGAAGATTCAATGGAAAAGCAGGTATAGAGTTAATAAACAAAGCTGTAGCAGACAGAGATGGGACGGCTATGTTCTATTTTCATAAAGAGAGACTTCATAAAGAGGGTGTCGAATTTACGGTGAGTTCGTCCCTTCTTAAGGAGAAAAACAATGTTGATGAGATGCACGGGGTGGAGATAGAGATTGTTGATCTTTGCAGATACATTGATAATCTAGGTAGGAGGATTGATATTCTTAAGATGGATATTGAAGGTGAAGAGATAGCTGTATTGAATAAAATGATAAATGAGGAGAGCCACAAAAAAGTTGGTTTGATATTAGTTGAGACACACGAAACTAAAATCCCCGGCCATAAAGAGAAGGTTGCATCCCTAAAACAGTTAATTCAGGAAAAGGGGATTGATAACATTAAACTTAACTGGATTTAACCCCCA
>JAQVRQ010000013.1:22023-36478 GCA_028700975.1 Bacteroidales bacterium
GGACACATTGATGTAGTGAAGGGGAGATTTATTTCATTACAGATTCCCAGACAGCCTTTCTAAGAGTGCCCTTGTAATCATCTGCATCATATTGCCAGTACATCATCCCTTTTAGACCTAAACCTCTTGCCCAGTTTGCTTTATTGTCAATACTCTGTGGGTTGTCGTAACCGCAAAAGAAGAGTCCGTTCTTTGAAACATAAGGGGTTTTTGAGACAGCATCCCAATTGTCAATTTTATAGATAGTTTTGTCGAGTGAAAGGATTGTGCTGTAATTGAGAGATTGTGGCTTTTCTGAATAGGAGTGTCTTCCGTAAAAAGGGATCCCTAAAACCATTTTATTGTACTCTACCCCTGCATTTCTGTATGCACTTACTGCTCTTGTACAGTCCCAGTATGCTCTCGAGTCACTTAAAGCAGAGTGGTGCTTAGGAGCCGCATCCATATCATATGTCATAATATTTACAAAATCAACATATTGATCAACGGCCTTTATATCAATATATCTGTAACCGCCTGTTACTGCTTTTTTGTCCATTACATAACCGGCATATGTTAGCAAATAGTTATTGCCAATGGTCTCTCTGAGCTGCTTCATTAACAGAATGTGGTTTTGAACATCTACAGCCGGGTCAGATGCTGCTCCGCTCCAAGAGAGCCCTGGAAACTCCCAGTCAATATCGATTCCATCAATACCCCACTCCTCAATAAACTCAAGGCAATCCTGAGCAAAGGCTTTCCTGTATTCATCTGATTTTGCAAGGGCAGAAAAACTGCCACCCTGGATATTGTCATAATTATCTACGACGTGAGTAAAAGATACCAGAATTTTCAGATGAGGATGGCTCTTTTTTAAATCTACAATCTGTTTAAATCTCCCTTCATTACCTTGAAGCTTAAAGCCCTGATAGACTCCGTTTCTTACATAAAGTTCTGCGAAGGCATAGTTAATGTGGGTAATAATTCTTGCATCGGGTATTTGGGTTCCCCAGTAAGTTACATATGCAAGGGCAACTCGACCCTCTTTAAGAGTGGCGGGAACATAGGGTTTCTCTTCTGGTTTAGGCTCTGGCTGTGGCTCTTTTTCGCAACTTAAGGGGAGAATAAGAACGGAGGCTGCAAGAATAATTGCAGGAAGAAGTTTTTTTATCATTTGTAAAGCAGGGTTATACTCTGCAAATATATTATAAAATTGCTAATTGCCTAAGTTGATCTTTATTGAATCACTTAATCATCTTGTCTCTGTACTTCCTTGAGACCTCCAGGGATTTGCTGCCAATCCAGATTTTGTTGGGGGTGATTTTGGTGATGTGAGATCTGTTTACGAGGTAGGAGCGGTGAATGCGTATGAATCGGGAGTCAAGGGTGAGTTCCCAGTTTGAGATATTCATCTTTGTTCTGTAAGATATCTCGGAGGTGGTTCGTACCCAAACCTCATCATCGCAAGATTCAATAAATGTAATTGTATCAATTTCCAGAGATATCTTTTTTCTTTCAGATGTGAATTCAATAAATCTGGAAATCTCCTCCTCTGTTTCCAGATTAATTTTATTCTCAAGAAGAATTTCCAGAGATATGAATGCGATTGCCATCAGCCAGATAAAAAATGGATTAAATATAAAATCGGCATTTTTGTCAATTGTGGTGTTTATCAGATAGAGATCCGTTAAAATGATTGATAAATACTCCACAAGCAGAACTATCATTGCAAGACATGTCAGGTGATATATCCCAAGCCACCTTTTCTTAAAAGAGATGTCGTTAAGATAGAATTTTGCAAACATTACCCCGGGCAGGGTGGCAAGAGCGAGGAGTAGTGCCGATAAGTAGTTTGCGGAGGTGCTCACAAAAAGCCCGCTCAGCAGCAGAACTACAAAAAACCAGTAAATGATGTTGAAATACCTCTTCACATCTCAAAATTAACTTAATTATCTCATTTATATTCAAGAGAGTTAATTGAAAAGTGAAACAATTTGGTGAAAAAGGGGATTTGACAATTATCCGGGGGGATTAAGCAGCCCAATTTCAAACTAAAGTTTAATATTGACTATAACTTTGTTTTAAACTTTAAAAAATATTATTATGTCTGTTTTATCTATCAGGACACTATTTATTGAGGGCGGCGCGTTTGGTATGACCATCCTTACAATTGAATTTATTCTGCTGATCCTTGCTGCCTGGAAAGCGCCTGCCTGGGTTAAGGAGATTGGACTTCTTGCTCTTATGACAGGAGCATTCTGGACCATGTTAGGTCTCTACCAGATGAGCGATGTACTTGGCGAGATAGGAGATGTCTCTACAGCCATCTTAGCCAGTGGTTTTAAAGTTGCGATGATATCTGCTTTGTATGGAGGAATCATCTATATTGTCTCTCTTGTCATGAGAATCATTCAGAAGCCGAGGATCTGACAAACTCAATTGCCTCCGGCATAAATATATTAAACCTGGATCTGAGTGTCTCTTCGTTCTCTTTGAGGAATGAGATGCTTAGTTCCGGGTTTATTGCCTTTGTTTTATAGTGAGACATTATTTTGAGTGAATACTCAAGCCCTTCGTAAGTTGCGTATTGTTTCAGCCGGTTTGTCCAGATGAAGTGAAAAATAAAACCCTGTACCCTTTCAGGCAGCCATCTGTAGTTGATGATGGCGGAGAGGTAAAAATTTGCTGCAAAAAGGCAGAGTGGTGCTGAGTGGTTGTATCGCTTAAAATCGGAAGCCAGCAAATAATCAAAATACATATCGGCAATGATACCGGAATATCTTCCGAAGGCAGGCCTAAGCAGCTCTATGGTCTCAATGAAGAGTGGATGGCAGTCTGTAAACCTGTCTATTTCACGATGTAGAAGGATACCTCTCTGGATGCCTTTTGGGTAATTTTCGTGCTTGCGTCCCTTCACAAAATCTCCTATAAAATTGCCTACCTGAAGCTGTCTGTCACTGCCGGAAAGATAGATGTGAGCCAAATAGTTCATAATTTCAAAAATAAGTCTATTTTTGCCGACTTTATTAATAAAAAACAGATTTAATGAATCAGAAAAATGGTAATCCGGCAGTGGTAGGTCTGGCGGGCTTTGGTTTAACAACGCTTTTACTGCAGTTTCACAACATTGGACTTTTAGGACTGGGTCCGGTGCTTGCAATGGGAATCATCTTTGGAGGTTTAGCGCAAATGATTGCAGGTTTTCAGGAGCAGAAGATGGGGAATAATTTTGGATATTCTGCCTTTGTCGCTTACGGCAGCTTCTGGATAGGATTGGGAATTATATGGATTCTCAATATTCTGGATGTTTATAAATCATCTACAACAGATGTAGGGTATTTTATGCTTGCTTGGACTCTTTACACAGTGATTATGTTCATTTCCTCGCTGAGAGTTCATAAAGCGATGGCAATTACCTTCTTCTTACTTCTAGTAGGATTTATCCTCCTTGTGATTGGTCACTTTGGATATCCGGTATATAATGTAATAGCCGGGTATGAGTTGATATTCTGCGCATTAGGTGCGTGGTATATGATGGCAGGTATCATAATCAATGATCTGGCAGGCAAGACTATCCTTCCAATGGGAAAGCCATTTATTGAAAAGTAACGATTTATTACATAACAAATGACAGATGCCTCTCATAAAATGGGAGGCATTTTGATTTCAACAAGTTAAAGTGATAAAAAATAGTTATATTTGTTAGGTTCCCCAACAGTAAATAATGAAACAAAGAATGAATTTGTATGTTTTAAAAACAGGGGATTTATCGTTGGTAGAGTTTGTGAATTCTGTTGCAAACTCATTTGATAAAAATATTATTGATAACAACGGATGGCTTGTAATCCTTAAAGGGTTAGAAATCACATTGTTTATCTCAATTACAGCGCTTTTAGCTGGAACTATTATTGGAGCTCTGCTATGTTCTATGCGCATTTCAAAAGTGGGGGCATTAAAAATTTCCGCCAAAATTGTAATAGCGTTTCTTAGAGGAAGTCCTGTATTGCTTCTGCTTATGGTATTCTACTATGTAGTTTTTGCAAACAGCAGATTTGATGCTGTATTTATAGCAATAATTGCTTTCGCTCTTAATAGCGGAGCACACATTGCTGAGATAATGCGATCTGCATTGTCTGCCGTTGATGTGAGACAATTAGAGGCAGCCAGAATGCTAGGATTTTCAAAAATCAGAGCATTTATGGCAATAACACTTCCTCAGGCAACCAGAATTGCTAAACCTGTTTATCAGAGTGCAACAATAAATCTTGTTCAATGGACCTCGGTTGTTGGCTATGTTTCTATAACAGATTTAACGCGCACAGTTAACAATATTGGAGCTCGAACAGGTGATCCTTTTTTTGCGCTCTTCTTTGGAATTCTAATCTATCTGGCAATTTCATATATGGTTAACTTCATTTTCTCTCTGCAAGGCAGAAAAAAAATTACTCTATGATTCGCACAGTAAACTTATATAAGAGATTTGGAGAGCTGACTGTGTTCAGCGATTTGAATATTCATATACAAAAAGGTGAATGTGTGGCTGTAATAGGTCCATCCGGCACAGGAAAGAGTGTTTTGTTCCGAACTCTTGCTTTATTAGAGAGGCCGGATGGTGGCCAGGTATTCATAAATGGAAAGGAGATTACAGGGAGAGATGTAAATATTAATAAGGTAAGGGAGAAGTTTGGTATGGTTTACCAGGGGTTTCATCTTTTCTCTCACCTTAATGTATTGGATAATATAACTCTCGCACCTTTAAAGGTTAAAAAGGTTGATAGAAAAGAGGCAAGAGAGAGGGCAATGGAGCTTCTCTCAATGGTGGGATTAAGTGAGAAATTCTCCTCTTTCCCTCACCAGCTTTCAGGGGGGCAGCAGCAGAGGGTAGCAATTGCTCGCTCGCTGGCAATGGACCCCGATATTATTTTGTTCGACGAGCCTACATCGGCACTCGATCCCTCAATGACCGGCGAGGTTTTGGCTATTATTCGAAAACTTGCGAGAAGCGGCCTTACAATGATGATTTCAACACACGAAATGGGATTTGCCCAAGATGTAGCCAGCAGAGTGATTTATATGGATGAAAAGGGTATTTATGAAGAGGGACCGGCTGAACAGATTTTTAATAATCCTCAGAGAGAGAAGACGAGAATGTTTATCAGAAAACTGAAAGTTTTCAGTTATTCAATTATCTCAAGAGGTTTTGATATGGTCTCAATGAATGTTCAGATAGAGATGTTTTGCCAGAAGTATAACATTGAGCTCAAAAAGATAAATCATATTCAACTGGTACTGGAGGAGCTTATACTTGAGGTTCTGGCCGGACTCTATACTGATGTACAACCTCAGATTGAATTCACTGTAGAGTTTTCTGAGGAGAGGGGTGAGATCCTAATCACTTTTAACTGTAAGGGAAGAGAGTTTAACCCTTTTGTGAATAAGGATGATGCCGACCATCTGGGAATAATTTTAATATCGGGCATTTCAAAAAAAATAAGCCACAATTACTCAAATGGCTTAAATACAATAAATATTAACATCTAAACTAAATTAAAATTATGAAGAACAAAGTTTCACTTTTTTTGATTTTTTTGCTTGTTCTGGGTCTGACCTCTTGTGGACAAAAATCGGCAAAAATTGAAACCCTGTCTGACCTTCAGGGTAAGGTAATTGGGAATATCTCTTCAGGAGTATCTGATTCAGGCACTATTGCTATGCTCTCTGTTTTAATAGGCGGAGAACCGGCTGAAGTAATAAGCTATAACAGAGGAATTGATGTTCTGGCAGCTCTTAAGAGCGGAAAAATTGACGGCTATCCATCTCATCAGTTTGCTGCAGACTATCTTTTAAAAAGAGATAGTCAAGTAGTTGCTATTCCTGTCCTTGATGTACCTATTGAGGGACACGCAATAATGGCTGTTCGCACTGAAGATTTCAAGTTGAAGACAATGCTTGATAGTGCAATAATTATATTAAGAGATAATGGTACAATTTCAGCTCTTGAGCAGGAGTGGATTATGAACTTGCCGGCGGAAAATGAGCCAACTTTTAATGAGATACCAGTTATTGAAGGTGCTCCAAGTTATTATGTTGGGGTTGCCGGTGACCTCCCTCCACTAGATTATGTTGCTTCAGATGGCTTCCCTGCTGGGTTTAATGTTGCTTTGTTAAGTGAAATTGGTAAAATATTAAATATCAATTTTAAATTTGTCTCTTTAGAAACTCAGGCACGGTTTACAGCTTTGGCCAGTAAAAAAATTGACGTTATCTTCTGTCATTTTCAAAGTACAAATACGGAGTATTTTAACGAACTTAAAAACGAGGGTTGGGTAGCCACACAGCCATATTTTGTTTATAAAGGAGGAAGCTTTATAGTTAACAAATGATAAGAGGTGTATGTAGAATACTTCTATTTCTACTCTTCTGCAACAGCGCGTTTAGCCAGGGGGTCACATCCGGTACTTTGGAAGGGAAAGTAGAGGATGAGGCTTCCGGGCCTGTTGCTGGTGCTTCTGTTATTGCCATTCACATACCCTCTGGAACCAGATATGGGACTTTCACCAGAGCTGATGGCGAATTTTCATTTCCCGGAATGAGAGTGGGTGGCCCATACAAAGTTTATGTAAGTTATATCGGCTTTGAGAAGGCTGTTTCCGGTGAAATATTTATTTCATTAGGCAATGTAACAAGACAGAATTTTGTGATAGGTGAGCAGGCTACATCACTCGCACCGCAGTTTGTATGGGGAGAGAGGCCGAGAGGAGGTACAGTAATAGGGAGTAAGGATATTCAGTCTCTGCCCTCAATTTCCAAACTTATTACAGATTACACCAAACTTATTCCACAATCTAGGGGTGCCTTTTTTATAGGTCAGGACAACAGGTTGAACGCTTTGACTGTTGATGGCTCAATGTTTAATAACTCATTTGGAATTGCAGGTATGCCCGGTGAGAGAACCGGTGTGGCTCCAATTTCTGTAGAGGCAATTGAGCAGATGGGTGTATCAATTTTTCCATTTGATGTAAGAGAGTCGAACTTCACTGGAGCATCCATAAATATTGTTACCAAAAGTGGTACAAATGATTTCAAATCCTCTCTCTATTATAGTATGAGAAATCAGGCTTTCGTAGGCAGAAGGGCAGCAGGTTCGACTTTTAATCCGGGAAATTTTATTTTTAATTTGGGTGGGGTAAGTATATCTGGACCAATAATTAAGGACAAACTATTTTTCTTCGCCGGATTTGAGATGGAGGAGTATACTAGGCCGGCAACTCTGTTTGTGGCAAATGATGGAACACAGAATTCAGGTGGAAATGTAACCAGAGTTCTTAAGGAAGATCTTGATGAGCTGAGGAGCTTTCTTAAAGAGAACTTTGGATACGAAACAGGAGAGTATCAGGGCTACAATTTCTCTACAACTGCACTGAGATTTATTGCAAAACTGGACTACAGCCTTAATGATATGAATAAATTCAGCTTAAGGTACAACCATCTTAACTCAAGCTCAGACCAGTTTATTGCAAATTCCGATGCATTGGGCTATGGTTACAGAAGAGGAGGTATAAGTTCTCTGAATTTTCAGAATTCAAACTACTCTCTGATAGAGAATATCAGATCTCTGATTTTTGAATGGAACAGCACTATTAGTGACCGGTCCGTCAATAACTTTTTTGCAGGGTACAGACATCATAATGAGAGCAGAAAGAATCCGGCAAATCTCTTTCCTATGGTTGATATACTAAAGGATGGAGTTACTTATACAACATTTGGGACCGAACCATTTTCTCCATATAACGGCCTCACTTACGGAACTTTTCAAATTCAGAATAACTTTAGCCTTTTTCTAAACAACCATTCATTACTTGCTGGTTTTAACATTGAGAGATTTAACTCCAGTGACAGCTTTTTTCCCGGGGCTCAAAGTGTATATGTTTACAACTCTCTGGACGATTTCTATGAAGATGCCGGCGGTTACCTTTCGAATCCAGACAGAGGTACATCTACAGTGAATTTGAAAAGGTTTCAGTATCAATACTCAAATATTCCCGGTCTTGAAAAACCTGTTCAAAATCTTAGAGTGGTATACGCAGGAGTCTATCTTCAGGATAGATGGACCATTACTCCGGCATTAAAATTAACATTTGGAATAAGGGTAGATATTCCTTTTTTTGGAGATACAGGATATAGAAATACAGAGGTAGAGCAACTCTCATTCAGAGATGAGAGGGGAGGTGAGGTTAAGTATGCAACTAACAAACTTCCAAAAGCAAATCCACTTATCTCTCCAAGATTGGGAGCGGAGTGGGATGTTTTTGGAGATGAGTCGATGATGGTTAAAGGCGGGATAGGGGTCTTTACCGGACAGCCGCCATATGTGCTGATATCAAATCAAATTGGGAACAATGGCATTCTAACCGGATTTGAATGGTTAGATGGTTCTCTCTCAAATCCTCTTTACACCAGACCATTCAATCCGCAAATTGATAAATATAAACCTGCAAACATTAATGGTAATCCTGCTTCAAGATATAGTCTTGCATTGGTAGATCCCGAATTTCGTTTTCCCCAAATTTTCAGAAGCAATATTGCTTCAACATTTTCTTTACCATTTGATATTACCGGTGACATAGAATTTATTTATGATAAAGAGCTAAACGGGATGACCAATATTAACGTAAATCTGCCCCCACAGAATAGCAGATTCACTGGAGCGGATAACAGGCCACGTTGGACTACGGGGAGCAGGCTCAATCAAAATATATCCAATGCTATAGCACTAATAAATGCGAACAAGGGCTACTCCTGGAATATAGCGGCATCTTTGCAAAAGAGGATTGCGGATAAATTCTTTGGTAAAGTGGCTTACTCTTACGGAGAGACGCTTAATCTTATGGATATTGGAACAGTAGCATATAGCACGTGGAGCTACAACCCTCATTCGTCTGACCCAAATAATCCCCAACCGGCGCTCTCTTTGTACTCACCTGGACACCGTCTGTTTGCTGCAACTTCTGTTGATTTTAGCATCTTTAGGTTTGGCATAACAAAAGTCTCTCTCTTCTTTGACGCATATACATCAGGAAGATCCAGCTATATTGTTGCTGGAGATCTTAACGGAGACGGGGCGAATAGTAACGATCTTATATATATACCCAGAGATATTTCTGAGATGAATTTTTCTGAATATTCTGCAGGTGGGAAAACTTTTTCTGTCCAGGAGCAGGAACAGGCCTGGGAAATGTATATTAAACAAGATAGGTACCTCAGCAGACACAGAGGAGAGTATGCTCAAAGAAATGGGGTGGCTCTCCCTATGATATCCAGGCTCGATTTGAGCTTATATCAACAGGTTATACTTAAAATGTTTGGGAAATTGAACAGGTTTGCACTCAGGTTGGATGTACTAAATTTCACAAATCTTATAAACAGAAATTGGGGAGTAGGAAAGAGCCTAATAACAAATCAACCCCTTTTGTTAAGTGGAGTAATGAGCAACAGCGAAGGTGACAAGCCTCTCTATATGCTGAGAGCATTTAATAATAGTCTTATTAAAGAGTCTTATATAACAACATCTACTTTAAATGATGTTTTCAGGGTTCAGCTGTCACTTAAATGGGATATTAACTTTAATCCATAATTATGAAGATAGGCATAATAGGAGGCGGGATTTCCGGTTTGTCACTGGGATGTTTTTTACAGACAAGGGGATACGATACCGAGATTTTTGAGAGCCACTCAATAGCCGGTGGATTGTGTTCAAGCTGGAGAAAAGGAGATTTCATTTTCGACGGGTGTTTGCATTGGGTGCTTGGATCTGATTCCGGGAGCTCTTTTTATAAGTTATGGAGCGAATTGCTTGATATGAGTTCTATTGAATTTGTTAACCACGACATAAGGGTTGCAATTGAATTAAAAGATAATACGGATAAAAATGGCAACAAGGTTTTTCTGTTATATACCAATATAGATAAATTGGAAACCTATTTACTGGAGATTGCACCGGAGGATAGAGCGGTGATAAGGAGCTTTGTGAAGTTGATAAGGGTGATGCAAAAATATGAATTACCTCCTATGATTGACAATATTCCCAGATTGCAGACATTAAGAGACAAGATGGATATGATTAAATATCTTCCTTTTGTTTTTCAGTTCTTTAGATGGAAAAATGAGACCAATTTTTCATTTGCCAAAAAGCTAAAAAATCCCTTCCTAAAAGAGGCGTTTGAACTGCTCTTTGACGGAGATGAGGTTAACCTTATGGTAATGGCAATGCCACTGGCCTTCTATGATAAGAAAAGTGCCGGTTATCCTGTGGGAGGTTCTGCTAGCTTTGCCCGCAGAATTGCCGATAAATATGAGGATCTTGGGGGTAAAATCCACTTCAACACTCAAGTTGATAAAATATTAGTAGAGAACAACATTGCAAAAGGTGTGCTGCTTTGTGATGGGACTTCACTTTTTTCAGATATTACAGTTTCTGCTGCGGACTGGCATTTTACTGTTTTCAATGCACTTGAGGGTAAGTTTGTAAATCGGAAAATACTTGAGCTTGCAAAATTAAAGAAATTTGAAGTTTTCCCTTCTGTAATGCTTGTCTCTTTGGGAGTTTCTCGGGATTTCAAAGAACATCAGCATTTTTTCCGATTCCCTATTGAGCAGGATTACACCTCTCCTGATGGAACATTGTATAATAGAGTCGAAGCGCACATATATCATTATGATCCCTCTCTTGCACCAGAAGGCAAAACTGTAATTGCTATGAGTTTCTACACTAAAAATGGTGAGTTCTGGATTAACCTCAGAAATAGTAATAGGGAGGAATACAACAAGTCCAAGGCACTTTTTGCAGAAACAATGGTTGATTTTTTGGACCAAAAGATAGGTGGGGTAAAGGATAGTATTGAAGAGATTGATGTCTCTACTCCAGCGACATATCAAAGGTACACCGGAAATTGGAAGGGAAGTGTACAAGGGTGGTTTCCCGGCAAAAATCTATTGGCCTCTTCACCGGTTTCTGCTACTCTCCCAGGATTAAAAAATTTCTACTACACAAGTCACTGGTCAATCCCGGGAGGCGGATTACCATCGGCCTTAAAAAGTGCACACGACCTGGCCCAAATAATTAGTTTGGCCCATACATAAACAGTTAATTTGATTAAGATATGAATATCATAGAACTCATTCAAAAAGATAATGCTGCTCCAATATTAAAGGTTGTAGGTCGTTTGGATGCTTTGACCAGTCCCGATTTTGAAAAAACAGTTGAGCCTCTGTTAAATAGCACTAAATTCTTGATTATAGATTTAAAGGAGTGCAGCTATCTCTCAAGTACAGGAATTCGCATTTTGCTGATATCACATAAAAGGCTTCATTCTGCTCAGGGCAAGCTGTTTATTACAGCGCTTTCGTCAGAGGTTTATCAGGTGATTGAAATGGCTGGCCTACATCATATTTTCAATTTAGTGAATTCGACAGAACTTGCTCTTAAAGAAATTGAGCAGTTACATCAGGAGTGCTCTGAAATTGTATGCTATAACCAAGGTGATCTGAGATTTAAATTTCAAAAAATATGTAAAAAAGAAGATAAACTCTTTTATTGGAAAACTAAAGAAATTGTTGGGTGTAACGAATTGGGTATTTCTATTGGTTATGGAGCATTCGCAGAGTCGGACGATTTGAGTTCTCTTTGCAAAGGGATCTTGGTTACAGCGGGAGTTTGTGCAGGATTAATGCCTGATGATCTTACTATCCCTTCAGATTTTAGGGTGTCACCTAACCCGGCTAACATAGCTCTCCTAATACAGGGAGCTACCTC
Organism: Bacteroidales bacterium; assembly: GCA_028700975.1. Taxonomy (GTDB): domain Bacteria; phylum Bacteroidota; class Bacteroidia; order Bacteroidales; family UBA932; genus Bact-08. The sequence continues at coordinate 33,815 of JAQVRQ010000013.1, forward strand.
TTTTGGAGATAAGCCATCTGCTATTTTGTCTGCAATGGAGCAGCACCTGACTATGCAGAAGTTCATTTCTGCATCTAATATGGCTAAGAAACAGTTTCCGGTATTGGGCATTTCGCTTATGGTATTACAAAATCGTGACTCTGATAATCCTTCACTAAGCATCATATTGGTTGTAGAGGATGGAATCGAGATTTCTGAGCTATGGCAGCATTTACCAGGTTTTATCCAAAAAAATATCCTTCCTGCAGGCTCTGAAAACCCTCCCGGTTTGACATTTAAACTAGAGAAACTCCACCAAACAGATGATGCAGTTTCGCTGTTAAAATTCTTAAGCGAGAATCTTACTATCGATAACATTAAAAATGTTGAACCAATTTTTGTTGAGGAGAAATTACTTAGCCCCTCTGCCTGGCTCTTTTTACCACAGGATATTGCAGATGCAGAAACGTTACGCTTGAGTATTGAAACAAAAAATCAGTTGATAATTGAACCATATCAGCAATTCCTTATTCGAAAACTATATGCAGATGCTACGCGTGTGATTATTGAACCATTACACGGAGGATATTCAGCACAAACTTTTCAAGTCACATCGTTTGACAAGTTTGGAAGGAAAATGCGTCCAACGGTACTCAAGGTAGCAAGCCGGGCTATGATTACCAGGGAGTCAGAAAGATGTCAGTTATATGCATTGCCATATATATTCAATAACAGTGCGGCAGTGCTAGGCACAGAGTTTCACCGGGATAAAGGTGCGCTGGTTTATAATTTTGTTGGAATTGGTGGTGAAGACTCCCATCTTAAATGGTTGACTCATTATTTTCATAACGAAAATATGGAGTTGTTGGGGCCTCTATTCGATAAAATATTTACTCAAATCTTAAAACCTTGGTACGGACAAGCTGTGCAGACTACCATTTTCCCATTCAAAGATCACGACCCCACACTTTCATTTTTTCCGCATATATTCAGAACTGTAGATGAGCTTTTTTCTATCAGTTCCGATGAAAAATTTATTGAAGTACCGGGAAGTGGACGGAAAATGCTAAATCCTTACTGGTTTCTGAAAAACGAATTTCCTAAACTGAGGGATAGGGGATTCAGCTATTATGAAGGTATTTGCCACGGAGATTTGAATATGCAAAACATTCTTCTAGATGAAAATATGAATGTCTATCTGATAGATTTTTCTGAAACAAAACCGAGATCTGCTATTTCAGATTTCGCAAGGCTAGAGGCCATCTTTATTGGAGACAATGCGCCATTAGAATCTGAGGAAGATATGGAAGCATATCTGGAGTTTGTCACGAGTTTTTATACATCTGATTATCTTAATGAGGATCCAGCTTACATATACAGAGGCAGAGAACGGGAGCGGGTTATGAAACAGGCCTCTCTATCTTTGAAGATGAGGGGGTATGCTTTTGATAGTGTCCATAGAGATCCGGATATAACCCTCTACTATATTGCTCTACTCGAGTGGCTTTTTCCAATAGTATGTTACTCCTCTCTTTCGGAAATGCATAAATGGTTATCAATGTATATATGTGGGCTTTTATGTGAAAAAGTAGATAAAAAATTACAACAATAGGTCTCCTTAATGCAGCGATATTGATAATAAAATCATCTAGTAATTATATTGTTTTATTTATTTAAAAATTTGGTGATATGAGAACAAAGTTTTTGCTCATTTGTACATTGGCATTAGTGTTGGTATCTTGTGATAAGATATTTCCAACAGGCGAGATCTGGGACATATCCCCAGTCGTATTTACTATTCAGGTTGCAGATGCAAATGGGGTTGATCTACTCAACCCAGAGAATCATAATTCATTAGATACAAGTGAAATATCGGCTTTATACAGAGGCGAGGAGTACAAATGTAGCAAGGATCCCTATGGAGTTTTCACCAAAGCCTATGCGCCGCATTTTTATGGGCTGCAATTTATTAATAATACACAAGAGGGTAAATATGCACTACGTTTTGGAGAGTTAGACGGGGCAGAAAGCTATTCAAACGAGGAGATAACCATAAGCTGGGGAGATGGCTCATCAGATAAAATTAAATTCAACAGAAAGTTTCGCTGGAGATTTAACGGAGATCCTGTTAGTAGCGAAGAGTGGTTTCTGAACGGCACAAAAGTGTCCGGCAGAACTATCAAGATTGTAAAATAATTGCAATCAAATTATTACTCTTATAGCCCCCTGAAAACCATAAGTGGCAAAAGGGGCATCCTCATATTTAAGATGGGAAAACTTCTGATTCAGGATTTTAATAAGTTCTGCTCTTAGAGTCCCTTTACCTGTCCCGTGTACAAAATCTATCCGGCACCCCCTCTGAAACCTCCTAGCCTGGAGCGTCCTTTCAAACACCTCCAGCTGATAAATCAATGAGTCTGCCGGAGCAAAGCTCCGATATGCTTTTGCAATCTTTTCAATATGGAGGTCAACAACTATGGTTTGGTTTTTCACGCTGCAAAATAACGAATATTTGGAAAGGATTGAAATAGATTGCTAATTAAACCATTTCCCGGATATAGCGTCATAAGTTCCATCCTGCTTTGCTGCGTCAAGTGCCTGCTGCCATTTTAACACAGTGGCTGTAGGGGTGTTTTTTGAAAACGCAATGTAAAAATCAGACGACATAAGCGAATATGCAGGTTC
>JAQVRQ010000014.1 GCA_028700975.1 Bacteroidales bacterium
CATATGACAACATCTATACTCTTAGAGATGATATAAACAGAACAAAAGAGGAGATTAGTATTCCCACAGGAATATTCTATGACGGAATTGACAACTATGAAATAAGAATTGATAAAAGAGACGAAAAGACTCAGATCCTTTATGACCTTATGGTATACGACCACTCAAGGACTCAGGGGAATATGAGTGTAACTATTGCAGACTCGGGAGTTATCAGGCTTACTCCTGATAAACAGAATCTTCTCTTTACCTTGTTTGATGGTAATACTTACGAAGAGACGCCTCCAGAAAATCCGTCAGATACATCATACCAGATGCAGAAAATTGGGTTTAAGAGACAAGAGGTGGTAATATCTCTTGAGAATTATGCGTTCAAAAGATCTGAATCAGGACGTTTTAGCGGAGAGGTTAATGCATTAAAAATTGAAGAGTTACGCTCTATGAGGGACTCTCTTGACACAACATATAGTAAAATAAAGGTGATGCAGGTGAGAAATCTGGTTGTTGGAGGCGGTCTCACCTATGGCATTCAACTGGATCCGGAGAATTTTGGTCATTACTCAGCAGAGGTAAATATTAATGAATTAAGAAATTGGGAGAACACAGAGGTTAAAAAGAACGGATATATTCAGGCCGTATCACAACTAAGTAGCGCAATCCAACTCCTTGACAATTTCAAGCTTGACGAAAAACAATATCCTCTCCCTTTAAGACAGGCAAAAATTGCACTCTACAGAAAATTCACTCTCTCAATGGCCTGTATAATCTTCTTTTTTATTGGAGCCCCACTTGGTGCGATTATTAGAAAAGGCGGGCTTGGAACACCCTCTGTTATATCAATACTCTTTTTTGTATTTTATTGGGTAATAGATATATCTGGTAAAAAACTTGCTACTGACGGATCATTGACTCCAGGTATGGGAAGTCTAATTTCAACTATAATCCTTCTTCCAATTGGAGTATTTCTTACCTGGAAATCGACCAGAGACTCTAACCTATTTAACCCGGATAAATATATATCCTTTATGAAAAGGCTTGTTGGGATTAAAGAGAGAAAAGATAATGAAATTTAAGATTATGAGACGAATAATATATATGGGCACACCGGGCTTTGCAACAGAACCATTAAGAGCCCTTTTTGATGCAGGATATGATATCGCAGCAGTTATTACAGCACCAGACAAGCCAAGCGGAAGAGGACTTCAGGTAAATGTAAGCGATGTGAAAAAGTGCGCACTGGAGCTCGGCCTAAATATACTTCAGCCAACCTCTTTAAAGGAACCCGGCTTTCTTAATCAATTAAAGTCTCTTAAAGCAGATCTTTTTATTGTTGTAGCCTTTCGTATGCTCCCTAAAGAGGTATGGAGCATACCATCACTTGGATGTTTTAATCTTCACGCCTCTCTTCTTCCTCAGTACAGAGGAGCGGCTCCAATCAATCACTCGTTAATTAATGGAGAGACAATAACTGGGGTTACAACTTTTTTTATTGATTCAAAGATTGATACCGGAGATATTCTTTTTCAAGAGAGTTGTGTAATTGAAGAGAAAGACAATGCGGGAACTCTTCACGATAAACTAATGAATATTGGAGCCAAGCTTGTAGTTAAGACTGCTAACGCCATATTTGAGAAGAGCCTATCTTCAGTACCACAAAGTGATACAGATGAGCCCTTGAAGACAGCACCAAAGCTAAGCAGAGAGACAGGGAAAATTAGCTGGAAAAAAAGTAATATTGATATCCATAATCAAGTTCGTGGTTTAAGTCCTTATCCGGCTGCATACACCGAGATGATATGCGGTGACAAAATTATTCAGATTAAGATTTTTGAAACAGAGATAGTAACCAACTCCTCTTCAGGGCCACACGGCTCAATTATTAAAGAGTCAAAGCATTCATTTATTGTCTCTTGTGGCCAAGGATATCTTAGAATTCTTGATCTGCAACCAGCAGGTAAAAGAAGAATGAAGGCTTCAGAATTTCTTGCTGGCATAAGAGAGCCGGAAAATTGCTCAATGAAATGACAAAAAAAGAGATAGTAATTCTTGCAAACGGAGAGTTTCCTTCACATCCTGTTCCACTGGAGAGACTCAAGAGAGCAGATAAAATTATATGCTGCGATGGCGCAGCAGAGTCTTTGCTGAAAGCAGGAATGGAACCTCACTTAATTATTGGTGATCTGGATAGTCTCAATAATATGATTAAGGAGCGTTTTCAAGAGAGAGTTATACTAGTAACAGATCAAGAGAGCAATGATCTTACAAAGGCGTTTGAATATTCTCTTTCACTTAGCCCGTCAAATATTGCAATTCTTGGAGCAACCGGTAAGAGAGAGGATCACACAATTGGCAATATATCTCTTCTGAGTCTTTTTGGCAAAAAATGTAAGATTCCTCTTCAAATGGTTACAGATTATGGAATCTTCACTCCTGTTTACAGTTCAACAATCTTTAAATCAAAAAAGGGAGACAAAATATCAATTTTCTCTCTTGACTGCAATATTGAGATTGAATCAGAAGGGCTTGACTATCCCCTCAAAGGTGTAAAGTTTGACTCCTGGTGGAAAGCAACACTTAATATTGCTTCAGGAGAGAGCTTTGTGCTAAGATTCAACAAAGGTCGTGTAATAGTATTTATCAGCCATTAATAAAAAAAGAGGATGGTTCAATAACCATCCTCTCATCCTATCCGGAACTCATCAAATTACTTTACCTTTTTATTTAGTTCAGCTCCGGCTTTAAATCTTACAACATTTTTAGCTGCTATTTTAATTTTGGTACCGGTACGAGGATTCCTACCGTTACGTGCATTTCTCTTATTTACAGAGAAAGTACCAAATCCAACGAGAGTAATTCTCTCATTATTTTTCATTGCCTCTCCGGACACCTCAATGAATGCATCAAGAGCTTTTTTTGCGTCAACTTTTGTAAGTTCGGCCTTAGCTGCGATTGCTGAAATCAAATCTGCCTTATTCATAATTTAAAGTTTAGAATGTTGAATTACTTGTCTTTGTGCAAATATAGTTTTAATATTGAAAAAATCAAATAAAAGATAATAAATTGCAATTCAAATATAAATAATAATCTCAAATTTTCATACTGTCTGTTGCTCTTTATTTTATCAACATTTAAAAGTAAATATTGTATGAAAAATTATGAAATTGTAAGTTAGCATTTTTTTCAGCAAGTTACACCACTATTCTCTTAATTTTTTTAAATATCTCTCTAGCTCATCTATTCTCTTTAATAGAGCTTTATATTCTTTACTCTCCGGAAAGAGCGGCCTGTGCCTTTTCATTTCAAATAATTGCTTATAATTCTTAAGTAACCCATATGCCTCATTATCAAGCGAAAAGTTTAAAAATCGTTCCAAGAGAAAATTGGAGGTCTCTGCCGAGAGATGCAAAAGATCTGGTCCATAAAACCTATAGTCTCTTAACTCGTCCATAACTATTTCGTATGAGGGAAAATAGACTGCATTATCAAATCTTGACACTATTTCATTAACAGCAAGAATAAGTCTTGACTTGCTAATCATATTTTCAATAGCTCCGTCTTTTAGATGTCTTATAGGACTTATGCTTAAAAACCACCTCTTTTCAGGTGTGTTTTTGATAAAAGGTGCAATTGCCTCAAAAACCTCCTCAAAGGTTAGTGAGATCCTCTCAAAACTATTTGCGGGTTGCTTATGACAGTTTGAGACCACTCTTCCATCCTCTATTCTTCTGTATATCCAGGTTGTTCCAAAAGTAAGAGTTATTGTGTCTGCAGATTTAAAAAAACTTGAGGCCTCCTCTCCTGCTTTATTAACCATCTTTAGAAGCTCTTCAGGATCAGGAGAGGAAAAATCACTGGAGTGGTATACACTTTTATATATTGAACCATCTTTTACAATATCTTCAGACGTTAAGGGAGAGTACTGAGACAATCTTTTTAACGAGAGAGCAATTGAGGCTGGATTATATAATACTCCGAATGGATTGACCATAATATCAAATCCGTAGCGTTCCATTCTTGACCCAATTTCATCTGCAAAACAGGAGCCTAGTGTGAGTATCTTATTTTTATACGAAAGCAGGTGTGGCGATCTACCTGCTTCTACCTCTGTAAACCACTTCATTCTATATTGTCTTTAATTTTATTTAATCCGGCCCTCTTTAATGGGGAGTCAGAAAACCAATCTTCAAAATACTCATAATCCATTGCTAGCCACTCCTCTTTTGTTGTTTCAGTAATTATCCTTCTACTCGACCCGTGAAGAAGAGGTGTGAACTCCTTCCAGGAAGTTACACTACCCTTTGAGGACCAGGGGCAGGCATTAAGGCATATATCACATCCAAAGAACCAACCATTTTTTGAAATCTGGAGCTCCTCTTCTGATTTTACTCTTTTGGACTCAATAGTCATATATGAGATACATCTTCTGGCATCAAGATTTTTTGGTGAGACTAAAGCACCTGAAGGGCAGGCATCAATGCATTTTGTGCATTTTCCGCAAGCCTCTTTCAATGGAGTCCCATAAAGAACCTCTCTATCGAGCAGGACAATACCAATTATTGTATGGAGACCACATTTCTTACTTATTAGGAATGAGTTTTTCCCAATAAAACCCAATCCCGCCCTTACAGCCCAAGCCCTTTCAAAAACAGGAGCAGAGTCACAGAATACTCTGAATTTAATATCAGATATTTTGTCCTTTAAGGAATGGCATATTCTATACAATTTATCTTTTACGATTTTATGATAGTCTAATCCATAAGCATAACTTGCAATAAGAGGGAACGATCCTGTTTGAGTTAAAGAGGGTTTATAAGGTGCAAGAAAGCAGAGTACAGACCTGGCACCATCTAACAATAATTGCGGGTCCTCTCTTAAATTTAGATTTTTCTTCAAATAGTGCATATCTGCTGAATAACCTTTCTGATTATGCTCTTCCAGTACTCTCCTATCTTTAGTAAGCTTATCATAGCTTGCTGCTCCATAATCTGCAAAGCCCTCCTTCTCGGATAGCTCTCTTATTAGATTATCAATTTGTTCTGGAGTCATAAAATCAAAATTTTTCGCTTAATTATAAATATATGAAATCAAAAATAGAATTTATCTATAAATTTTATACATTTGTAACCTATTTCTTACAGAATTAAAAGTTCTAATATATGAATGTTTTAGTGGTTGGTGCCGGAGGACAGATTGGCACGGAACTGGTTCCACATCTTCAGAAAATCTATGGCGAAGATAATATAATTGCAGCAGATTTAAGGCCAGATGTCGTTGAAAGGCTTTCAAAAGGATCTCGGGCGCTTACTCTTGATGCACTTGATTTGAAAAGCTATAGAGAGACCGTTAAAAAATACAATATTGACAGGATTTACAATTTGGTTGCTCTGCTATCTGCAACCGGAGAGAACAATCCTCTTCTTGCCTGGAACATTAATATGGGTGCTTTGGTCAACTCTCTTGAGATTGCGAAAGAGTTGAATTGCTCCCTGTTCACACCAAGCTCAATAGGTGCCTTTGGAAAGGAGACCCCACATAAAAACACTCCTCAGGATACTATAATGAGACCAAATACAATGTATGGAGTATGTAAAGTCTCAGGAGAACTATTAAGTGACTATTACTTCACAAGATTTGGCGTTGATACCAGAAGCGTAAGATTCCCTGGTATTATTTCAAATGGATGCCTTCCGGGAGGAGGAACAACAGATTATGCCGTTGAGGTTTTCTACGAAATTATTCGTAAGGGAGAGTACACCTGTCCTATCCCTGAAAATACATATATGGATATGCTATATATGCCTGATGCTTTAAATGCTTGCACTCAGTTAATGGATGCAGATCCGGCTAAACTTATACACAGAAATAGTTTTAATGTTACCGCGATGAGTTTCTCGCCAAAGGAGCTATTCGCAGCAATTACTAAAAGAGTTCCGGATGCAAAATTCCATTACTCAATTGACCCTGTAAAGGCAAATATTTCTGCATCCTGGCCGGATAATATGGATGATAGTAGCGCAAGAGGAGAGTGGAATTGGAATCCTGCCTGGGATATGGAGAGTATGATAGATGATATGCTATCGGCCATAAAAGCAAAACAAAACTGACCTTTTTTTAACCTTTTTTATAACCAGAAAGCGGCACAGAATAATCTGCGCCGCTTTTTTATTTTTTTAAGTCTATTTTGGGGCTAGTCTGTAAAGTAGTAAGGCAATGGCCCCATAAAGTATATTTGGAACCCACAGCGCTAACCAAGGGGGTAACACTCCTGAATGGACAAACATCTGACTGAATCTTAGAAAAAGAATGTAAGAGAAGCTCAAGGCAATACCTATTCCAATATTCATTCCTATACCTCCCCTCTTCTTTCTAGAAGAGAGCGATACTCCAATAATTGTTAGAATAATAGCGGCAAAAGGAAGAGCAAGTCTTGTATGCTTTTCAATCAACGCAAACTTAACCAGTTTATCTCCTCGCATTTTTTGAATATCAATCAACTTGTTCAGTTGATTAAAACTTAAAGTCTGAACCATATTAGTTCTAGTACTTAAATCTTCGTACGTGAGGTTAATTGTCGTATCTAGTTCAGCCCCCTTTGTAATGGTTTGTACACCTCTCTCATCAAAGACTCTGTGGTAGTAATTATAGAGTTTCCAGCTCCTTGACAGACTATCCCATACTGCATTCTCTGCAGATAGTTTAGATAACATTTTATGTCCGTCCATCTTCTCCAGAGTAAATTTCATTCCGCTTTTGCTAAAGTTACTGAAGGACTCCAAATAGACAAATTCTCCCGGATTAATTTGGTAATGAATATGTCTCTCTGTATTAATAAACTGCTTTTTTACATACTTATTCTCAAAAGCTAGTCTGCCACTATTTGCCGGAGGAATAATATAGAGGTTTAGAAGCAGACTGAATATTGTAATAAATACCGAAGACAATATATAGGGATAAAGCATCCTGTTAAAACTTATTCCTCCAGATAAAATTGCAATTATCTCACTGTTTGCCGCTAGTTTTGAGGTAAAAAAGATTACCGTTACAAATACAAACATTGGGCTAAACATATTCATAAAGTATGGAATAAAGTTAGCGTAGTAATTAAATATTATCTCATTTAAGGGAGCCTGGTTCTGTACAAAATTGTCAATCTTCTCACTGATATCAAATATTATGACAATACCAATAATGATAAGCAAAGCCGAGAGGTAGGTTCCTATGAACTTCCTTATAATATATTTATCCAGAATTGTTGGTCTCAGCTTCAACATAATAATCAGAGCTTTGTCTCTAGTTTTTTAACCATCACACTCTTCCAGGTGGAGAAATCACCCTCCTTAATGTGTTTTGCGGCTTCCCTCACCAGCCACAAATAAAAGGCCAGATTGTGCTCACTTGCTATCTGTGCTCCTAGAATCTCCTGTGCAATGAAGAGGTGTCTTAAATATGCCTTAGAGTAGGTTTTATCAACAAAAGAGACTCCGTTTGAGTCTAAAGGAGAGAAATCATCTGCCCATTTTTTATTTCTTATATTGATAATACCTTCAGAGGTAAATATCATTCCATTTCTAGCATTTCTAGTAGGCATCACACAATCAAACATATCTATGCCTCTGGCAATACCTTCAAGAATATTTCCGGGAGTACCCACTCCCATAAGATATCTTGGCTTATCCTTAGGCAAAATAGGGGTAACCACCTCTAACATCTCATACATTTGCTCTGTTGGCTCACCAACGGAAAGGCCTCCAATAGCATATCCCTCTCTATCGAGTGATACAACGTGCTCTGCAGCCTCTCTTCTTAGGTCTGGATATACGCAGCCTTGGATGATTGGAAAATAGGCTTGAGAGTATCCGTAAAGAGGTTCAGTAGCATCAAAATGCGAACAACCCCTTTCAAGCCAGGCTTGAGTAAGTTTTAATGATTTTTTTGCATAGTCGTGAGTTGAATCTCCCGGAGGACATTCATCAAGAGCCATAATAATATCGGCACCAATTATTCTTTGAATATCCACAACTCCCTCCGGAGAAAAAAGATGCTTAGATCCATCAATATGGGAGCTGAAGGTACACCCTTCATTTGTTAGCTTTCTTTTTTCTGATAGGGAAAAAACCTGATAACCTCCACTGTCTGTAAGTATAGGGCCATCCCAAGAGCTAAATTTATGAAGACCACCTGCTTTTTTTAAAATTTCAGTGCCCGGCCTTAGATATAGATGGTATGTATTTCCTAAAATAATCTGAGCTTTAATATCTTCTTTGAGATCTCTGTGAAACACAGCCTTAACGGTACCTAATGTTCCTACAGGCATAAATATAGGTGTTTCAATCACTCCGTGGTCTGTAAATATCTTCCCACATCTCGCAGAAGAGCCAGAATCTGTTGCTGTCAGTTCAAATTTCATATTACTAATTGTGCGCTCAAAGATAATAATTTAATGACTATATTTGCCTGACTTTAGTTACAGAGAACAACATAACAAACAACATACGTGAAAAGATTCTTGTTACTACTTACCCTCTGCCTCTCCTTTACCGGTATAATGGCTCAGGATACAATTCAAACTGCAGAAACAGCAGAGATTATTCTAACAGACTCAACAATTTCCACAGCAACAACAATTACAGCAGAAGATGTACAGCCATCCGGCGTTGCTCCAAACCCCTACAAAGATATCATCGCAAAAAAGGAGTTTTCCTTCAATATAATTTCAATATTGAGGGGAATACTAGGAATGTCGGTTATCATCTTTATTGCTTGGCTCTTTTCAACAGATAGAAGAAGAGTTAACTGGAAAACAGTAGGCATAGCTCTTTTATTTCAGCTTTTACTTGCAATTTCTGTAATAGCGTTTCCGGTTGTACAGGATGTATTTGAATTTATGGGAAAGCTGTTCGTCGCTGTTCTTAACTGGACTAAAGCGGGATCCGAATTCCTCTTTGGACCTCTTGTTGACACGTCAAATTTTGGGTTCATCTTCTCCCTTCAAATTCTTCCTACAATTATCTTCTTCTCTGCATTAACAAGCCTATTTTTCTATTTGGGCATTCTGCAAAAGATAGTATGGGTCCTAGCTTGGATGCTCTCCAAAGCTCTTAATCTTACTGGTGCTGAATCTCTCTCTACGGCGGGTAATATCTTTCTGGGACAAACCGAGGCTCCACTTATGGTTAAAGAGTATATTCCAAGAATGACCAAAAGTGAAATAATGCTCGTAATGACAGCTGGTATGTCAACTATGGCCGGAGGTGTTTTGGCTGCCTATATCAGTATGCTTGGAGGAGGAGATAGGCTAATGGAGATAGAGTTCGCGAAACACCTGCTCTCTGCTTCTGTTATGGCTGCTCCCGGAGCTATTGCAATTGCTAAAATTTTAAAGCCTCAGACTGAAGAAATTGACAACTCTGTAGAGGTTCCTAAAGAGAAAATTGGGAAAAATGTACTAGATGCTATTTCTAACGGAACAACAGATGGTCTAAAACTTGCCGCTAATGTCGCTGCAATGCTATTGGTATTCTACGCTTTAATAGCTGGTTTTAACTATATATTCGAACATATTGGCTCCTGGACCTCTCTTAACCCAATAATTGCAAGTATCACAGATGGAAAGTTTACCGCTCTTAATATGCAGTTCCTTCTATCCTATATATTCGCCCCTATTATCTGGCTTACTGGTGTACCGGGTGAGGACCTTGCACTGGTGGGCAGACTGCTAGGAGAGAAACTAATTCTTACAGAATTTGTAGGATATCAAAGTCTTTCTGAAATGATTCAGTCAGGTGCTTTTGTTAATCCAAAATCAATAATTATGGCAACATATGTTTTGTGTGGCTTTGCAAACTTTGCATCTGTGGGTATTCAGATTGGGGGTGTGGGCGGAATAGCTCCTAACCAAAAAGCGACACTCTCGGCCTACGGTTTCAGGTCTCTGCTCGGGGCAACGCTGGTAGCGTTAATGTCCGCTGCTATGATTGGTATGCTGATTGCCTAAACTAAAATATTATCACTTCTTTAGAGTGGCGCAGATCTCCAATATCTGCGCTATCTCTTCTGCAGAGGATTCAATATGGCCCTTTATGGGCCTTATTTTTTCTCCAAAAAAATTCATTTTTGACTCGGTAAGTTTCTTTGCAGAAAAATGGAGCTCTTGAAACCCTGTAACATCAAAAATTTCTTCAATATTATCAGGAACAATTCCGCTACCAACCAGTATTGCTATTCTATCTGAAGCCTTCTCTATGATTTTCTTAAGTAAAAATCTACCTTCATAAGCTGTATCATAAAGCCCGGAGGTGAGAATCCTATTACAACCGCAATTAATAATATCTTCTAAGGATTGCTCCCAATCTCGGCACCTGTCAAAAGCTCTGTGAAATACCACTTCCATATCTCCGGCCAGATCTACAATCACCTTAAGCCTCTCTCTATCCACATTCCCATCTTTATCTAAAAAACCCACGACAACACCATCTGCACCCTGCTCTCTGCAATAGAGCACATCACTCTTTATAAGGTCGAACTCATTCTCATTGTATAAAAAATCTCCACCTCTTGGCCTTATTAGGACCATTACTCCCAATTTGAGATTATCTGAGCACCACTTAATCATTGCGGGGGATGGTGTTAGTCCTCCCTCTGATAATCCCTGACAAAGTTCAATTCTATCTGCACCAGATTTCTCTGCTATAATTGCCGAATTGATATTCTCGGCACATACCTCTGTTAATATCCTTCCCATTTGATAGTAATATTTATACAAAAATAGATCAAATATTAAAAAGAAAAACCGGCTTACCTAAATGGTAGCCGGTTTTTTCAATATTCAGTAAGAAGATTACTCCTCTTTCTTCTCTTCACTCTTCTTTGCTCTTGGCTTTGCCGGAGCTTTTGCTTTAGGTTCAGCAACCTGAGTCTCTTCAGACTTTACCTCCTGACCCTCAGTTTTTTTGGCACGACCCCTTCTGGTAGAAGGTTTCTTTGCTTCAGGTTTAGCTGATGCAAGCATTGCTTCGTTAAAGTCAACAAGTTCAATCATCGCCATATCGGCTGCATCACCCAAACGAAAACCTGTCTTGAGGATTCTTGTGTATCCACCAGGACGATCTGCAATCTTGGGAGCAATAGTACGGAACAACTCAGCTACCGCCTCTTTCTGCTTAAGATAAGAGAAAACAATACGACGTGAATGTGTAGTGTCATCTTTTGACTTAGTAAGAAGTGGTTCAATGTAAACTCTCAATGCTTTTGCTTTAGCAACTGTAGTCTCAATCCTCTTGTGCAAAATGAGAGATGATGCCATATTAGCCAACATCGCCTTGCGGTGTCCACTCTTACGGCCCAGGTGATTAAATTTTTTATTGTGCCTCATGTTTAATTACTTTCTTTTCAATGTTATACTTTGATACATCCATGCCAAAGCTCAGCTTGAGTCTTTCAACAAGCATATCTATCTCTGTTAGTGATTTCTTTCCAAAATTTCTAAACTTCATTAGTTCATTTCTCTGTAAAGAAACCAAATCTGCAAAGGTCTCTATGTCTGCTGCCTTTAGGCAGTTGAGAGCTCTAACAGAGAGCTCCATGTCAGAAAGCTTGGTGAGAAGCAGATGGCGCATTCTAAGAGATTCTTCATCCAACTCATTGCTTACCACTTCAATAGGTGCTTCAAGTGAAATCTTCTCATCTGAGAAGAGCATAAAATGGTGGATTAGAATTTTAGCGGCCTCTTTAAGAGCATCCTTAGGATGGATCGATCCATCTGTAGTTATCTCAAAATTTAGCTTCTCATAGTCTGTCTTCTGCTCAACACGCCAGTTCTCAACGAAGTATTTAACATTTTTAATTGGAGTGAAAATGGCATCTATCGGAATCAGTCCAAAAGGTGCATCCTCTATACGGTTCTCTTCTGCCGGTACATATCCCCTTCCTTTGTTAATTCTAAGCTCAACTGTAAGTGTAACTGATGGCTCCATTGTGCAAATGTGCCATTCAGGGTTGAGCACTTTGAATGATGAAAGTTGTTTGGAGATATCTTCTGCGGTAAACTCCTGCTTTCCGCTTACAGTAACAGTAACCACTTCAGAATCTTCACCCTCTACCATTCTCTTGAACCTTACCTGCTTAAGATTGAGTATAATGTCAACAACTGTTTCAATAACACCCGGTATGGTTGCAAATTCATGATCAACACCCTGTATCTTAATTGAAGTGATGGCATATCCCTCAAGTGAAGAGAGCAGGATGCGGCGTAAAGCGTTACCAACTGTGATGCCGTAGCCCGGCTCAAGCGGACGGAACTCGAATTTCCCGAATGTATCGGTTGATTCAAGCATAATTACCTTATCCGGTTTTTGAAATGCTAATATTGCCATTTTATTTTTTATTTAGAGTATAACTCAACAATTAACTGCTCGTTTATGTTCTCCGGAATCTCTGTTCTGTCCGGAAGGTTGAGAAGTTTTCCCGACAGTGATGCCGCATCCCACTCTATCCAAGCAAATCTGCTTGTGCCACGAGAGATATTGTCTTGAATAACCTCTAAACTCTTTGACCTTTCACGCACTCCAATAATGTCGCCCGGCTTAATCAAAGATGAAGGAATGTTGCAAATCTCACCGTTAAGAACGATGTGACAGTGAGTAACAAGTTGCCTTGCAGCTGCTCTTGAAGGAGCAATACCCATTCTGAACACAAGGTTATCTAGGCGAGTTTCAAGCAGAAAGAGCAAGTTTTCGCCCTTGCGGCCCTTCATTTTTGAAGCCTTCTCATAAAGGTTGCGGAATTGTTTCTCAAGAATTCCGTAAGTATATTTTACTTTTTGTTTCTCCTTTAGCTGGATGCCATATTCAGAAGTTTTTTTGCGCTTCTTTGACATACCATGCTGTCCCGGAGGGTAGCTCTTCTTTTCGTAACTTTTATCGGGGCCAAACACCGGCTCACCAAATTTGCGGGCAATTTTTGTAGAAGGCCCTGTATATCTTGCCATATTAACTTATTTAAATCAATTTTTAATAGTTTATACTCTACGGCGGCCTTTCGGACGGCAACCATTGTGAGGAAGTGGAGTCACATCAATGATCTCTGTAACCTCAATGCCTGTTCCGTGAATTGTACGTATAGCCGACTCGCGGCCTGCGCCTGGTCCTTTTACATATGCCTTAACTTTACGCAATCCAAGGTCAAAAGCCACCTTTGCACAATCTGCAGCGGCAGTTTGAGCAGCATAAGGAGTATTCTTCTTAGAACCTCTAAAGCCCATCTTACCGGCCGATGACCAGCTGATGACCTGACCCTCATTGTTTGTCAGGGTAACGATAACGTTGTTAAAAGTAGAAGAGATATGGGCTTGCCCGTATGCTTCAACCTTTACAACTCTCTTTTTATTTGTTGTTCCTGTCTTTTTTGCCATGATCTAGGTTCTATTTAGTTGCTTTCTTCTTGTTAGCTACTGTTTTCTTCTTACCCTTACGAGTACGGGCGTTATTTTTTGTAGACTGACCACGAACAGGCAGTCCCAGACGATGTCTGATGCCTCTGTAGCAGCCAATATCCATCAATCGCTTGATGTTTAGTTGTACCGATGAACGAAGTTCACCTTCAATTTTGAATTCCGATGCAATCATACCACGGATTGCAGCAATTTGGTCATCGTTCCAGTCTTTCACTTTAGTATTGTAATCAATACCAAGTTTGGTAAGGATTGCTTGTGAAGAACTGCGACCAATTCCGAAAATATAGGTCAAACCTATCTCTCCGCGTTTGTTTTTTGGTAAATCAACTCCGGCTATACGTGCCATATGTATCTATTCTCTTTATTGTTTACAATTTAAATTAACCCTGGCGCATCTTGAATTTTGGATTCTTTTTGCAAATAACGTACAAGCGACCTTTGCGCTTTACTATTTTGCAATCTTCGCTACGCTTCTTGATGGATGCTTTAACTTTCATATCTGTAATTATTATTTGTATCTGAAAGAAATTCTTCCTTTTGTCAAATCATACGGGGACATTTCAACTCTCACTCTATCACCAGGCAATATTCGGATGTAGTGCATCCTCATTTTTCCGGAAATATGAGCGATTATAACGTGACCATTATCCAACTCTACGCGAAACATCGCGTTGGACAGGGCTTCAATTATTGTTCCCTCTTTTTCAATAGCTGATTGTTTAGCCATATATTGTTTAAAATCTCCTTATAATTTAACTTTTGTTGTTCTCTATATAATCAAATGTCGACAAGACATCGGGTTTCCCCTTTTGTACCACCACCATTAACTCATAGTGTGCAGAATTCTTCTTATCTGTGGTGCTGAGAGTCCAGCCGTCATCGTGAAGATAGACATTACGGATCCCTGCATTAACCATTGGTTCAATGCATATCACAAGACCTTCGGTAAGTTTTTTCCCGTCACCTCTTCTGCCATAGTTAGGTACCTCGGGTGATTCATGGAGCTTTTTACCAATCCCGTGACCCACCATCTCTCTTACAACAGAGAAGCCTGCCTTTTCCACATGCTCCTGGACTGCAAAAGAGATATCTCCTAACCTATTGCCGTGAATCGCTTTTTCAATACCCATATAGAGTGACTCTTTGGTTACCTTCAACAATCTCTCTGTCTCGGAAGAGACATTTCCTACCGGAAAAGTATATGCTGAATCGCCATAATAGCCCTTCATATAGGTACCACAATCCACGGAGATAATATCCCCTTCGCGAAGTCTGTAATCAGAGGCAAATCCGTGGACAACCACATCATTAACAGATATGCAAAGAGTATAAGGAAAATCTCCGTAACCAAGGAACGCAGGCACAGCGCCATTGTCCCGGATAAATGTTTCTGCAATATTATTCAGTT
The DNA here is from genome assembly GCA_028700975.1 of Bacteroidales bacterium. Taxonomy (GTDB): domain Bacteria; phylum Bacteroidota; class Bacteroidia; order Bacteroidales; family UBA932; genus Bact-08. The sequence continues at coordinate 14,859 of JAQVRQ010000014.1, forward strand.
CAAGCGTTGTAACACCTGGAACAATATGCTTTCCCACCTCCGCAAGAGTCTTTGATACAAGGAGAGCATTCTCTCTAAGTATCTCAATCTCTTCCCCGGTTTTAAGTCTTATCATTATTTGAAAGAACTTTATGAATCATTACATTCCGGAACGCCCCTTGAGACGACCTGTCTTCATAAGACCGTCATAGTGGCGCATCAGAAGATGACTCTCTATTTGCTGTAGTGTATCAAGTACAACACCCACGAGGATTAGTAGCGAAGTTCCTCCATAAAACTGAGCAAACTGGCCGTCAACCCCAAGCATACTTGCAAACGCAGGAAGGATAGCGACAATCGCAAGGAAAATCGATCCGGGAAGCGTTATACGAGACATAACGGAATCAAGATATTCAGCTGTTTTTTTGCCGGGCTTGATGCCGGGAATAAAACCACCGTTTTTCTTCATATCCTCAGCCATCATTGTAGGGTTTACGGTTACTGCTGTATAGAAGTAAGTAAAAGCTACAACAAGGAGTCCAAATATAAAGTTATACCAGAATCCCATAGGGTTTGTGAGTGTTGCGGCAATTCCGCGAGTTGCGTCAAAGCCGGCAAATATTAGCGGAAACATCATTAAAGCCTGCGCAAAGATAATTGGCATAACGCCAGCCGCGTTTATCTTCAGCGGGATATATTGACGAACACCGCCATATTGTTTGTTACCAATAATTCTTTTGGCGTACTGAACAGGAATTTTTCTCGTACCCTGTACAAGTGCAATTGTTGCAACAAATACAAAGAACAAGATAATAGCCTCAACAATAAGCATAAGAACACCGCCTCCGGCGCTCTGGCTTATTCTTGCTCCTCCCTCTGCTACAAGGGAGAATGGCAATCTTGCAATAATTCCCACCATAATGATTAGAGAAATACCATTACCTAAGCCGCGATCGGTAATGCGTTCACCCAACCACATAATAAACATTGTACCACCAACAAGTACTACGGTTGCAAATACATTGAATGTAAATCCGCTAAAGAGGAATGCTGTTTCAGGAAGCTGAACGTGCAGGTTAGCCATATAAGCCGGTCCCTGAAGAGCAAGAATAACAATGGTAAGATATCTTGTCCATTGATTCATCTTTCTCCTTCCACTTTCTCCCTCTCTTTGCAGCCTCTGGAAATATGGGATCATAATTCCAAGAAGCTGAATCACGATTGATGCGGAAATATATGGCATTACTCCCAACGCAAAGATGGAAGCGTTACCAAATGCTCCGCCTGAGAACATATTGAGTAGACCTAGCAAACCTTCGGATGCCTGGTTTTGCAATTGATCCAGCTGAGTAGGGTCTATTCCAGGAAGTACTACGTAACTTCCGAGGCGATAAACCAACAACAGCAAAATAGTATAGACTATTCTCTTGCGAAGTTCCTCTATCTTGAAAATGTTCTTGATCGTTTCAATAAGTTTTTTCATGGGCTTCGTTAGATTTTTGTAGCCTTACCCTGCTGTGCCTCAATCTTTGCTATGGCCGATTTTGAAAATGCGTGTGCTGTAACATCGAGCTTTGCGGTTAGATTTCCGTTACCAAGAATTTTAACTTTATCGTTCTTGGAAATGAGTCCAAACTGTGAGAGTAGCTCAAGGTTGATTACCTCAACTCCTCTTTTTTCGCTTAACTCCTGAAGAGTAGAAAGGTTAATTGCCTTAAACTCAACTCTGTTGATGTTATTGAATCCAAATTTTGGAAGCCTTCTTTGGAGAGGCATCTGACCTCCCTCAAAACCCGGCTTACGAGAGTAACCGGAACGAGACTGAGCACCCTTGTGACCACGAGTAGATGTTCCACCGTGACCCGAACCTTCACCCCTGCCAATTCTTTTTTCTCTGCCTGTGGCTCCTGAAGCTGGTTTTAGATTATGTAATTTCATTGTCAATGCTCTCTTATTAGTTAATTTCTTCAACCTTAACAAGGTGTAAAACTTTGTCTATCATACCCTTGGTTACAGGATTACAGTCAACCTCCACAACTTGGTGGATTTTGCGTATTCCGAGAGAGGCCAGGGTTGCCTGTTGTCTTTCCGTAGCGCGAACACTACTTTTGACCTGAGTTATTTTAACTTTTGTCATCATCTTTCCTCCTAGCCTTTAAATACTTTATTCATTGGAATACCGCGCAAACCTGCTACAGTATATGCGTCTCTCATTTCAAGAAGAGCTGCAACAGTTGCCTTCACAAGGTTGTGAGGGTTTGATGAGCCTTTTGATTTAGCAAGAACGTCGTGAATACCTACAGATTCAAACACTGCACGCATCGCACCACCCGCTTTTACTCCTGTACCTTCCGCTGCCGGTTTCATAAACACACGTGCTCCGCCAAATTTGGCCTCCTGCTCGTGAGGAATGGTCTTCTTGTTAAGAGGAATCTTAACCAGATTCTTTTTAGCATCCTCTATACCCTTAGAGATAGCTGTTGTAACCTCGTTTGCTTTACCGAGGCCATAACCTACCACACCTTTTTCATCACCAACCACAACAATGGCTGCGAAGCTGAAGTGGCGACCACCCTTGGTTACCTTAGTAACCCTCTTAACTGCCACCAATCTGTCCTTAAGTTCCAGATCGGTTGTTTTAACTTTCTTTACGTTTATATTTGTCATAGTCAGTTACTAGAATTTAAGACCACCTTCGCGGGCGGCTTCTGCCAAACTTTTAACTCTTCCGTGATATAGGTAACCTCCGCGATCGAAAGAGACCTCATTAATACCCTTTTCGATAGCACGCTGTGCGGCAAGTTTGCCTACAAGCTTAGCTACTTCTACTCCGGATTTACCTTTACACTCCTCAACGATAACTTTATCTAAAGAGCTTGCACTAGCAAGAGTTACTCCGTTGATATCGTCAATAAGCTGAACATATATCTGCTTGTTGCTTCTGAATACAGCCAGTCTTGGCCTTTCAGCCACACCACTTACAACCTTGCGTATGCGGTGCTGTATCCTTTTTCTTCTTTCAATTTTATTTAAAGCCATATCTCTTCTTCTCCTTATTATTTAGCGCTGGCAGATTTACCTGCTTTACGACGAAGTTGTTCACCCACAAACTTAATACCTTTTCCTTTATATGGTTCAGGTTTACGCAGCGAGCGTATTTTTGCAGCTACCATACCTAGCAGTTGCTTGTCGTAGCTGGTTAGCGTTAGTATAGGGTTTGCACCTTTCTTTAAAACCTCCGCGCTTGCTTTTATTTCAGCCGGAATCATAAAGTGGATGTCATGAGAATAGCCAAGGCTCATCTCAATAATTTGTCCCTTAACTTCACAACGATAACCCACACCCACAAACTCCTGTTTGATGGTGAATCCTTGAGATACGCCTGTCACCATATTCTGTATAAGCGAGCGGTAAAGACCGTGCATAGAACGATGGCGTGGCTGATCCGTAGGACGAGTTACTTTAACAGTGCTCCCTTCTACCTCTACGGTTATGTCTGCGTCCACTTTCTGAACCAGCTCACCCAGGGGGCCTTTAACCTTTACAACGTTACCCGGTTCAATTGTGAGAGTCACACCGGACGGAAGGTTTACAGGTAATTTTCCTATTCGTGACATTATTAATAAGTTGTTTTAATAAATAAATCTTTAGTATACATAGCAGATTACCTCTCCGCCAACATTAAGGTCTTTAGCCTCCTTATCGGTGATCATACCTTTTGATGTAGACAAAATGGCAATACCCAGACCATTAAGTACTCTTGGTAGTTTCTCAACACCAACATACCTTCTTAGACCGGGAGAGCTTATTCTTGTAATTTTCTTGATAGCAGCCTTTTTAGTTTCAGGATGATACTTAAGTGCTATCTTAATTGTGTTGTTTGGAGTTCCTTCAACAAGTTTGTAGCTTAGAATATAACCCTTCTCGTGTAGAATACGGGTTAATTCAAGCTTCATCTTTGAAGATGGGATCTCTACTACTTTGTGACCTGCAAGATATGCATTTCTAACTCTTGTCAGGAAGTCTGCAATTGGATCAGTCATTTTTTTTCTTTTTGCTTTGGTAATTCGACACCACTAAAGGTGCCCGATATCCAATAATTAATAAATAAAAATATGTAGCAGCGACATATGGTCGCTTAATTTCTACCAGCTAGCTTTGCGAACTCCCGGGATGAGGCCATTGCTTGCCATTTCACGGAACTGGATACGGCTGATACCGAAAACACGCATATAACCCTTAGGACGACCGGTTATTGAGCAACGATTGTGCATACGAACCGGACTAGAGTTCTTTGGAAGCTTGTCAAGAGCGGCATAGTCACCTGCCTCTTTTAGAGCCTTGCGTTTTTCTGCATATTTGGCACATAGTTTAGCGCGTTTTACTTCGCGTGCCTTCATTGATTCTTTTGCCATTATCTATCTCTTTATATTATTTCTTAATATTCTTGAAAGGCAGACCGAATTCACGAAGAAGTGCAAAAGCCTCCTCGTCTTTGCTGGCGGTTGTTACAAATGTTATCTCCATTCCGAGTATCTTTGAAACCTTGTCAATATCAATTTCAGGGAAGATGATCTGCTCCTTAATACCTAAAGTATAGTTTCCTTTCCCGTCAAACTTCTCGTTAATTCCCTTGAAGTCTCTGATACGCGGAAGTGAAATTGAAACCAATCTCTCAAGAAACTCATACATCTTTGCAGCGCGAAGAGTAGTTTTAACTCCAATCGGCATACCCTTACGGAGTTTAAAGTTTGATATATCCTTGCGAGAATAGGTGAGAACAGCTCTCTGGCCTGTAATGATTGAAAGCTCCTGTTGAGCTATTTCAACTAGCTTCTTATCTGCAGTTGCAGAACCAACACCCTGGTTGATAGTAATCTTAGTGAGCTTAGGAACTTGCATCACTGATGAATATCCAAATTCCTTCATTAGCTTGGCGGTAATCTCTTCCTTGTACCTCTTCTGCAGAGTTGGAACATAACCCTTAGCTACAACTTGAGTCCCCTCAACTTTTGCAGCTTTATCAGCTTTTCCTTTGCTTGCAGCCTTAGGTGCTGCGTTTGGTTTTGTACTTGCCATTATTTAATCTCCTCTCCAGATTTTTTCGCGTAACGAACTAATTTTCCCTTATCATTCATTCTACGCCCGATGCGTGTAGCACCACCCTTAACAGGATCAATTACCTGTAGGTTTGAGATATGAACGCCAGCTTCCTGCTTAATTATACCCCCCTGAGGGTTTTGAGCATTTGGCTTGGTATGTTTGCTTACCATATTGATTCCCTCAACTATGGCGCGATTTTTATCAGTAAGTACCTCGAGAACCTTGCCTGTTTTTCCGCGGTCGTCTCCGGCATTTACATAGACTGTATCGCCTTTCTTAATATGTAGTTTCTTATTCATATTACTAATACCATTTAATTATAGCACCTCAGGTGCCAATGATACAATCTTCATATAGTTTTCGCGTAGCTCTCTTGCAACCGGACCGAAGATACGGGTTCCCCTAACTTCGCCCTGGCTGTTGAGCAACACACAAGCATTATCATCAAAACGGATATATGAACCGTCCTGACGACGGATCTCCTTTTTAGTTCTTACTATCACCGCCTTAGATACTGTTCCCTTTTTGGCATCGCCTCCAGGTATAGCGCTTTTAACGGTAACAACAATTTTATCGCCAACTCCGGCATAACGGCGGCGGGTTCCCCCTAGCACACGGATACAAAGAACCTCCTTTGCACCGCTGTTATCTGCCACCAATAATCTCGATTCTTGCTGTATCATAGCCTATTTAACTTTTTCTACAATTTCTACTAGTCTCCAGCGTTTGGTTTTGCTTAACGGACGAGTTTCCATAATGCGGATGGTATCACCCTCACTGCATTCATTTTTTTCGTCGTGAGCAACAAACTTAGTGGTTTTATTTACGAACTTGCCGTATATAGGGTGTTTTACCTTTCTTTTAACAGCCACAACAACAGATTTATCCATTTTGTTGCTGACCACTACACCTACTCTTTCTTTGCGAAGATTTCTTTCCATGTCTTCTATTTGCTCTGATTTGTTTCCTTCTGGCTCAATACAGTGAGCATTCTGGCAATGTTTCTTCTTGCTTTTTTAATCTGAGATAAATCATCTAATGGAGAAATAGCATGATTCATCTTCACTCGCATAAGGTTAGCCTTCTCAGACTCTATGCGCTCTTTAAGATCCTTTACGGATAACTCTCTTATCTCTTGAGTTTTCATCTTATCTCTTCATTAATGTTATTCAGTGTAATCTCTACGAACTACAAACTTGGTAACTACCGGCAGTTTTTGTGCGCCCAGTCTGAGTGCCTCTTTGGCAATCTCCATTGGAACACCCTCTGCTTCAATCAGGATTCTGCCCGGTGTGATAGGAGCAACGAATCCTTCAGGTGCACCCTTACCCTTACCCATACGAACCTCTGCAGGTTTTTTAGTAAATGGTTTATCTGGGAATACACGTATCCAAATCTGTCCTTCACGTTTCATATAACGAACAACAGCTTGACGGGCAGCCTCTATCTGCTGACCTGTAAGCCAGCAAGACTCTGTTGTCTTGATCCCGAAAGATCCAAAAGAGAGTTGATTCCCTCTTTGTGCGATCCCCTTCATACGGCCTTTCTGCTGCCTTCTGAATTTGGTTTTTTTTGGTTGTAACATTGTTTCTTTTACAGTTTAACGATAACGGTAAATATCTAATTGCGCTTTGGTCAACTTAAATTATACGCTAAAAATCTATGAGTCAATTCGTTGTCAATATTGCACACACTTTTAGCGGGTTGCAAATATACACAAAAAAACAAATGTGCAAAAGAATGATGACATTTTTTACACATTTTGGACAGATTTTTTTCACACTAAAAAAATTGATTTCCAGAGGAAGATGGGATTCAATCAATTCTGAATTTTTCTCAAAAAGTCAAGCAAATTTTCGCCCCAAAATCTTGAAAGCTGATATTCGGTGTAACCTCTTCTCATCAATTCAATTGTAATATTTTTCATCTTTGAGACATTTTCCAACCCAACAACTCCACCACCACCATCAAAATCGGTACCAATACCTATATGTTCAATTCCTGCAATTTTTACAGCGTGATCAATATGGTCCGCAATATCCTTTACAGTAACCTCTTCTTTTGGTTTATCAGAGAGGAAAAATCTTCCCGTTGCAATTTGAATAAGCCCCCCCTTTTCAGCGATTGCAGCAATCTCCTCATCTCTTAAATTTCTGTTATGATGTTTTATACTCCATACACCCGAATGGGTCGCTATTACAGGCTTCGTACTAACGGCAAGTACATCTTTGAGTGTCTCAACTGATGCGTGCGAAACATCTACCGCAATGCCAAGCCTATTCATCTCTTTTACAACTAAAACCCCAAATTCCGAGAGACCACCATACTCAGAATTGGCATCCATTGATGCATCACAAATCTCATTATTCTTATTATGACATAGAGTGATTGCCCTAACACCAAGTTTATAAAAATGAGTCAGCAGAGAGATATCCTTACCAATAGGATACCCATTTTCCAAAGCTGGCACAACTGATAAATAGCCCTCTCTTTTATTCATTAACAAATCATCTGCCGAGTGCGCAATTCTCACACCCTCCTGAGATTTCACATATTCTAAAAAATTCACCAGCTCTCTCTCAGCAGTCTCTTTGGCTGAATTGTGACCCTCCTCACTTCTGACCCCTTGTCCTAAAAATATTGCAAAAAAAGCAGCATCAAGACCCCCTTCTCTCATCATCGGGAAGGTAACCTGCCCCTTAGTCACACTATGCCCCCTGTTAGGGTTGTTAAAATGAAGAGCTGTATCGTTATGAGTATCAATTGTGAAATGCTTTGCGTGGAATTTATCGGCAGCTTTTGCAAGCTCTTTTTCGCTCTGACCATTTAACTGTGATACGCTAAGTGTTAGTATTAGTGTAAAGATGGATATTTTGAAAATCTTCATGGCTTTAAATTTGCATATAAACATCAAAATTAAGAAATTTGAGATATCTGCAATGAATCTTCTGATAAGAAATACAAGCTATCTTAGAATTGCATCAATTACAGCGCTTCTACTCTTTTTATCCGGAATTTCTCTGGCTCAAGAGCAGAAAAGAGGCTATGAAGTTGGTTATAAAATTGAGCAAGGGGATACTGTTTACCAGATTAGAATCAGGGATACATATCTATTCAACTGGCCAAATAACAAAAGGAAGGGCCGGGAGTGGAGAGAATTTTCAAGACTAGTTTACAATTTCAGGATGGCCTATCCTTATGCATTACTGGCTAAAGAGAAGGTCCTTCTTGCAGATTCAGTCCTTGCCAGTAGAAAATTCACATCCAGAACAAGAGAAAAATTTGTCAGGGATTTTGAGAAACAGCTCTTTGCTGAGTTTGAAAAACCACTAAGAAATATGACCATATCTCAAGGGAAGCTCCTTTTAAAACTAATTGATCGTGAAATTGGGCAAAACTCTTTTCAAATTATCAGGGAGTATAAGGGAGGATTCAATGCACTATTTTGGCAGGGTATCGCAAAACTTTTCGGATCTGATCTAAAGAAACCATATGACAAATATGGAGATGATAAAATTACAGAGGAGCTTGTTCAAATGTATAACAATGGAACTTTTGACTACCTCTTTTATTCCATTTTTTAAATTTTACCGCTTCGCCACTCCATAGTATTGGAGTTTACTTCGTACAGAAGATAATCGCAACCATTTATCCATTCACCCAAAACATACATTACACCACCAGCAGGTGTAAAGATTTCACCTGGGGTATGCAGATGACCAAATAGAAAATAATCTGCCGGTTTAAGCCTCTCTTGCTCACAAATAAATTTATAAAGTGAATCCTCCGCACCTTTAAATTTATAAAAGGCTCTCTTTCTTAAACGGTTGTGTTTTGACCAACTATTAGCTAAAGCAAAAGCCCATCTAGGATGAATGTTACTAAATAAGCGCTGTAGAAACTTATTATGAAAGAGAGATTTGAGAAAGAGATACTTTTTGTCACTTTTATCCAGGCCATCTCCGTGTGCAAGACAAAAGATTTTATCTCCAATTTTTGTATAATATGGCTGTTCTAGTATCTCCATACCAAGCTCCTCTTTAAAATATCCAAATGCCCAAACATCGTGATTTCCCTTAAAGAAGAAGAGCTTAACACCTCTGTCGCTTAATTTTGCAAGTGCTCCAAAAAACCTTGTATATCCTTTAGGAACTACATATTTATACTCGTACCAAAAATCAAAAATATCACCAAGAAGGTAGAGTGCTGTTGTTTCGGGAGGAAGAGATTCAATTGCCGAAACAACTCTCCGCTCTCTCTCAGCAGTATCTCCCACCTTCAAACCAAGGTGAACATCAGATATGAAACAGACAAAGTTCTTTTCCATTCTCAAGGAGTCTTAAAAAAAGAGTGAAACCAGACAAATAACACCTACCACAGCGCAATAAATTGCAAAAGGAGTTAATTTTGCCCTCTTTACAAGAGCAATCATTACCTTACAGGCAAAGAGTCCGGATATAAATGCCGAGATAAAGCCTAAAAATAAGGATAATGGTGATATCTCTGCAGAAGCGGATGTAAACTCACCTGATATAAGCTCTAAAAATGCCTCCCCCAGTACCGGCACTAGAACCATAAGGAAAGAGAATTTTGCAATTTCATCCTTTTTAACGCCTAATAGCATACCTGTTGAGATAGTGGATCCTGACCTGGATAGACCCGGCAAAACAGCAAGAGATTGAGCAACACCTATAAGAAAAGCTTTACTATAAGTAAGTTTTTTTTCAACAGGTTTTAGAACACTGGTAAGCATAAGCAAAAATGCAGTTACTAAAAGTGATATGCCTACAACAAGTAATCCTGAGCCAAATATCGCCTCAACCTCATCCTTAAAAAATACTCCTACTACAAAAACAGGTATCATAGAGAGAGCTATTTTTAAGAGATACTCTGTCTCCGGATTAATTCTAAATTTAAAAAGGCCCTTAAGCAATTCGAAAATCTCTTTACGGAATACAACCAATGTACTTGTGACTGTTGCTGCGTGAACCACCACTTCAAATTGAAGATTAGTTGTCTCAATTCCCAACAACTCCTTACCAATTGTTAGGTGTCCGCTACTACTCACCGGAAGAAATTCAGTAAGTCCCTGCACCAGGCCAAGCAGGATTGCCTCAATCCAAGACATCATCTCTTATCTTTTTTTCATTATTGCAAAAATCTCAACCACAAAACCTGCAATAATTAAAACAGGTGCCGCAACAATTCTTCTGAAGCTAAACAACTCCTCTCCCGTAAAAACATTGGGGTCATCTGAGCCTCCGCCAATCATTAAAAGGTATCCCAGAATCATCAAGCCAAGTCCAATAAGAATTAGAATAAGATTTTTAGGCGGGATTGCGAATTTCGCATTATCCTGTGCAATTTTTCTAGACATATTTATTTTTTTAACATTCTCAATAATACAGGTCATCAACAGGAAGAGAGAGGACCTTGTTTAGTACTATCCAAGTACTTATTAGACAAAGAACAATCCCTGTTAAAACCACTCCCGTAAAAAGGTATAAAATAAGTACAGGGTCAAGAAGTTCATACAACTGAACAAAATCTCTTCTGATAAAAAAGAGTATCCCGGATAGTATCCCTACTGCAAGAATACCGGATATAAGTCCTTGCATCACTCCGTTGCTTAAAAACGGCTTTCTGATAAAGGCTCTTTTCGCTCCGACAAGTTTCATCGTATAAATAGTAAACCTCTTTGAAAAAACATTCAACCTAACAGTGTTGTTAATTAAAAAGAATGAGATGAAAAGCAGGAGTGAAATAAATATTAGTAATATCAGACCAATTTTCTCCAGATTATTATTGACAATTTCTATAAGAGACTCCTCCCAAACCACCTCTCTTATTCCTGCATTTAGCAATATTTCTGCTTCTACTAACCTGAGACTATCAGGATGAACATATGCAGATAATAGCTGAACATCTGCTGAAATAGGAACAGGATTAAGATCAAAAACATCTAGAAAATCATCACCCAACAGGGTTTTCATCTCCTCTGTTCCTCTCTCTTTTGAAATAAAATCTACCTCCTTTACAAATGGCTTAGCAGCAATGACCTCTGTCAATGCTTTAGCCCTCTCTTCAGACATATTCGAATCGAATATTACAGAGAGTTTAAGGTTCTCCTTGAAATAATCTCTCATCCCTGAAGCATTCACAGCTACCAAACCTCCAATACCGGCAAGCACCAAAACTAGAGTAATACTAATAAGGGAAGAGAGGTATGAATGCAGAAACCTTTTAGCAACATTTCTGTTATCTTTCCTCTTCATATAGCAATCCCCAAAGATATATAAATCTCATCAATTAAATTAAATTTATTATCTTTGTAGTGAATTTGCCTAACTTATACACTATTCTGAATATGAGTGAACCTGTAAGAGTACTTTTTGTAAACTCCGAGATGGAACATTTTATGCCCTCGTCTGCAATTGCAACCGTTGGCAGGTATCTTCCGCAGGGGATACAGGAGAGCGGAGCTGAGATTAGATCTTTCGTACCAAGGTATGGAACTATCAATGAACGTCGCTACCAGCTACACGAAGTTATCCGCCTTTCCGGAATGAACATTATTATTAACGATATTGACAGACCACTGGTTATTAAGGTTTCTTCAATATCAGCAGCTAGAATGCAGGTCTATTTTATAGATAACGAAGATTATTTTCACAGAAAGTATGTGTATACCGATGACTCCGGTAATTACTTTACCGACAACGATGAAAGAGCAATTTTCTTTGCAAGAGGCGTGCTGGAAACAGTAAAAAAACTCAGATGGAAACCTGATATTATTCATTGCCAGGGATGGATCTCGCATTTTTTACCACTCTATTTAAGAAAAGTATACAATGATGATCCTATCTTTACAGATAGCAAGGTAGTCCTCTCCCTTTACAATGAATCCCTTGATATGGTTTTTGGAGAAGAGGCCAAATCGAAAATCCTAGTTCCAGGAATAAAAAGTAAAGACCTTGAAGTTTTAGATCCGGTTAATGGCATAAATCTTGCTAAGTTAGCCTTACAGTATGCAAACGGAGTAATACTGGGTAGCAGCGACCTGCCTGCTGAACTCGAAGATGCTATTAAAGCCTCTCATTTAAAGGTTCTTCCATTCAGAGAGATTGATCACCCGGAAAACTCCTATATCCAAGATTACAAAAACTTTTATGACCAAATTCTGGGCAACAATGACAAAAAGGTTTAACCCTTCCAAGATTTTTATTCTGACATCTCTATTATTTTTGATGTCATCTTGTATAACCGTAAATAAAAAAGCTGGAGAGGGTTTAGTACCTAATGACCAGATTTTTGAAATTGCAATAGAAGAGTTTGACCTCCCCGTTAGGATGCGCATCTCTGACAGTCTTCAAACTGTAACATCCGGAGCCCTTGTAGTTGGGGCACATAAAGATCCTGAGCTAGGCACAACAGTATCTTCTGCCGCATTCAGAATGTATCCCCAAAAAGATACCAATAGCTTTGGAACAAACCCCACCATTAACTATCTAAAAATGTACATCCAGGTTGGTGGCAATGTCGTTCTGGACGAATCAAATAGTAAGATCCCTCAAAACATATATATTCACAGGCTCTTAACAGACCTTGACACCCTCAAAATATATAACAATTCATTATCTGAGTTTGACTACGATCAAACTCCCCTTAATACAGGTGGTAATGTATATTTTGGAGGAGACACTCTAAATATGATGCTTTCCGAAGATTTTGCAAGGGAGTTAGTAACAGCTACCGCAGAAGAGATGGATAGCCTAGACCTCTTTATAAAAAGATTCAAGGGATTTGTAATTAGAACTGAACCACTTCCAGGATCACTTGAAGGGGGTAGGTTTAATATTATCATTCCAACCTCTGTGTCGCTGGCGCTCTCTTACAACTATTCAGATAATACAGTTGCAAATAAAGATAGTGTCATATACTACTTCGCAACAGATACAGATCTTAGTCTTAATGTAATAAAACACGGCTCCGCTTCTCTAGAGAGCACAGAACCAACCGAGAAAATATTTATTGAGGGATTGGCAGGTATTAAGCCCTATATTGATATGGCTCAAATTAAAGATATGATGTCGGCTTGGGCTGTTGAGAAAAACACAGCTGTAGAAAAGATAGTAGTTTCAAAGGCAGAGTTAATTTTACCTTATGAGTTTCCTCAAAACTACAAGACACTTTCACAATATCCACCTCAGATCTTTTTGGCTACAAAAAATTCAGGTGATGCATATTCTAATCTACCATACTACCAGTTATTAAGTGAACTTAATTATAGTGACGACAAAGGGAGCATCAACAAATCCCTGCTTACATACAACCTAAATATAACCAACTACTTTCAAAATCTATTGAAAGGGAGATATTCAACAAGAGCAGAACTACAAACATATTTAATCCCTGTTGCATCAACTTCAAATTCAATGACTGGTGAATTGAGCTATTTTGTTGACAACACTGTATACTATAAAGGAACAATAAATGGTAACTCTGCTATTAGAAAACCTAAACTAAGATTAGTATATACAATAGTTCCTTAAACTTAAAGAGGCAATCTTAAACACTCATAATAAAAAGAGGGCAACCAAATGGTTGCCCTCTTTTTATATTTTCTTAGATTAAAATCTATTGATTATTTACTCTTGCTAAAAATAATGCAAGAGTTATGGCCGCCAAAACCAAAAGTGTTGTTCATTGCAACGTTAACCTCTCTCTTTTGAGCTTTATTTAAGGTAAGATTAAGGTTGTAGTCAATCTCAGGATCTTCGTGCTCAAAATTGATTGTAGGTGGTACTATACCCGAATTAATTGCGTGTATACAAGCCAGTGCTTCAACAGCACCTGTTGCTCCAAGCAAATGGCCGGTCATAGATTTTGTAGAGCTGATGTTTAATTTGAAAGCGTGTTTTCCAAAAATCTCTTTAACAGCTTTAAGTTCTGCAATATCTCCAAGCGGAGTAGCTGTTCCGTGAACATTAATGTAATCAACATCTTCAGGTTTCATCCCGGCATCTTCAAGTGCCAGTCTCATCACCTGATTAGCGCCAAGTCCATCCGGGTGAGGTGCTGTGATATGATATGCATCTGCACTAAGACCTGCACCGGAAACCTCAGCATAAATTTTCGCTCCTCTAGCAACAGCGTGGTTGTACTCTTCAAAAATAAGTGTAGCAGCACCCTCTCCCATTACAAACCCATCTCTGGTTTTGTCAAACGGACGTGATGCAGTTCTAAAGTTCTCATTATTTGTAGAGAGAGCCTGAGAAGAGTTAAATCCTCCAATGCTTGGTACAGAGATTCCAGCCTCGGAACCGCCTGTAATAATTATATCTGCTTTGCCTAAACGAATGTAGTTCAAAGCATCTGTCATTGCGTTAGTAGAAGAGGCACAAGCAGAAACTGTTGTAAAATTAGGTCCTCTAAAACCATACTTCATTGATATGTGACCGGCCGCAATATCCGGAATCATTTTTGGAATAAGGAAAGGGCTGAATCGGGGGATACAACCTCCCTCGAAATAGCCCTTTATCTCCTGAAACATTGTTTCAATGCCTCCAATTCCTGAGCCTAGAATAACTCCTGCTCTATCAAGATCCACCTTTTCAAGCTCAAGACCTGAATCTTTAATGGCCTCTGAAGTAGCTACAAGAGCATATTGAGCAAAAAGGTCAAGCTTTCTGGCCTCCTTTTTGTCAATTCCGTACTTCTCAGAATCGAAGTTCTTGATCTCACAAGCAAATTTGGTCTTAAAAAGCGAGGCGTCAAAACGGGTAATAAGTGATGCTCCGCTTGTCCCATTATCAAGGTTATTAAAGTACTCCGTGATATTGTTCCCTAGTGGGTTGATCGTTCCAATCCCTGTAACGACTACTCTTTTTAATTGCATTTTTATACTTGTGTGAATTGTTACTTCGCGTTGTTCTCGATGTATGCTATCGCGTCTCCAACAGTAGAGATCTTTTCTGCTGCCTCATCCGGGATGGTTATACCAAATGCCTTTTCAAACTCCATAATGAGCTCAACAGTGTCAAGTGAATCGGCACCTAAATCATTAGTAAAAGAAGCTGCAGGAGTAACTTCTGACTCGTCTACTCCAAGCTTGTCTACGATGATGGCTTTAACCTTAGATGTAATATCTGCCATAATTTTAAATAGTTAGTTAATAAATCTGGTTTTAGTTATTTCAAAATTAGTGTGCAAA
Source organism: Bacteroidales bacterium (assembly GCA_028700975.1). Classification (GTDB taxonomy): domain Bacteria; phylum Bacteroidota; class Bacteroidia; order Bacteroidales; family UBA932; genus Bact-08. The sequence goes on from JAQVRQ010000014.1 coordinate 30,154, forward strand.
GAAAAGCAAAAAAAACGGAAAAAGAAAATTTATGCCAGTGAAACATAAAAAGATTGTACTACTGAGGATTTAATTACTGAGTGTAATTATAAAACCCATTTTTCGTTTCCCATTTTTTGATTAACTTTGGGCTAAAATTCTGATAATGTGTCAAATTAATATCGCTATATTTGCTTCTGGTTCAGGTACAAATGCGGAGAATCTTATTAAATTCTTTTCCGGTTCAAAGCACATTAAAATAGCAGTTGTAATGTCAAACAAAAATGATGCCTATGTACTTGAGAGGGCAAGAAAGTTTGGCATCCCAACTTATACTTTTACATCATCTGAATTGAGCAGCACATCTTTAGTAGATCAAATGCTTGATAGCTACAAAATAGAGGCGATTGTTCTTGCTGGCTTTTTATTGAAAATCCCTGAAAGGATTCTTCAAATACTCCCTGATAGAATTCTTAATATTCATCCCGCTCTTCTACCCAAATTTGGAGGAAAAGGGATGTACGGAATGAATGTTCACAAAGCTGTTATTGAAGCTGGAGAGATAGAGAGTGGTATTACAATTCACCTTGTGGACGGCAAATATGACAACGGAGTAACATTATTTCAGGCAAAATGCGAGATTGGTAAAAACGAGACCCCTGAAAGTCTGGCTGAAAAAATTCACAAACTGGAGTATTCAAACTTTCCAAAAGTTGTTAATGAATATCTAATGAATCTCCTTTAAAAGTGGTATTGATATTCTAAAGCCGATTCCGTTATACCTTAGTTTATCAAAGGATACAAATACTCCTACCCTTGCAAGATTATCCATTCCAAATGAATAGCCTGCCTCGCTATAGTGGATTCCAACTTTTGGAAGCCAGAGAGATTTAAAATGCAAAGCCTCTGTGAGCAAAGGTGTATCAAGAAAAGGGAGCCGTTTCAACAATAAGTACTCAGATAAATAATTGATTCTAAGGTTAAGCCAGGCTCCATTTGTTGAAAATTTATAGCCGTCAGCCATCAAAAACCTATCGTTAAATATCTCTTCTGAAGCTATTATATTGGAGGTTGCAAAATGTTTATAATCAGGTAAAGATATCTCTTTTGCAGAGATGAATAATCCTCCCTCTGCTTTATAATTTAAAGAGGAGTAAATATCTGTTTTAATGGTCTGACTTATTCCCAACTCCAAGTTTGTCCAAGATGATGAGAATCCTCCTATCTGTATAGCTTTAGAAAAATTCAATGTAAAGGTTGGGTAAGCAGATCTCACATATCTTTTACGTCCGTTATCAATTCTGTAATAATATTCAGGAGTATATCTTACAGATCCGGCAAGTATAAATGAAGAGCTTTCTGTAACCAATCCATTATTAATATTGAATGGAATATTCTGCTCCCCTGTACGACCGAAGAGACTTTTTACATTACCATTCTCTAAGGGAGCATATGAGTTTAAAGAGAGTGAAAGACCTGCATAAAGACCATTTGCAACATCTAGGAAGGAAGAGATTCTAGCATATCTCTTATCCATCAGTTTCACCGGATTAATCCCAAACAGAAATGATGAGTATGAGTTTAGAAATCTACTAACGCCAGGATTATTGCTTATATCGGCACTCTCTCTTCCCCCTTCAATTATAACGGATCCGTTTTTAAGAGGGGAGTGTGTCACTCTTATACGAGAGTTCCACAAAACAGTCCTTCTTTGAGAAGAGTAATAGGCAGATGCATCAAAATTAATTGGAGAATTTTTAAACCCTGTGTATTGTAAAGAAATATTCTGACCAAATTGATACCCATCAACAAAGTTGAAATCTCCCACAACTTTTGATAGTCCTCCGTATGAGAAAAAGAGATTTTGCGAAACTTTATATTTATGACCAAAGAAGATCTTTTCAATTAAACTACCTCCCCGGCCACTATTCTGCTCTCTTACAGAGTCTCTCTTCTCTATCTCCTTAAGTTCAATCTTTAGACTATCTCTCTTCTGATAAGAGAGCACTTCATCTCCTCTTAATGGAACTTTCCTAACCTCCAGCCAATAGAGAGAGTCTTTTTTTCTTGCAGAAGAGTCTACAATTACAGAGGTATTTGGTGCCGATTTTTTTATCTCTAATGACCTATTTTCAGGAGCAAGGGGAGCTAGCTCCTTTTCAAGTCTTTTTGCCACTTGAAGAGCCTCCTTTTTTTTCATATTAACATCCGGAGGAGGGAGTCTTTTTCCGTTAAACACTAATGCAGATGAATTTGTCTTGATATTCTTATAAGATGAAGAGGAGAAATATCTGCCCTCTGCCTTTATTCCCAAAGTGCTTATATCAACTTTAATATTGTATGTAGTTGGGAGAAAAAGTTCTTCAGATACTTCGTTGTAGTTAATTTTAACATTAACATTCACTCCTGATTGATTTGTAACTAGCTCTGCATAAGCGACATTCCAAACATTATCCACTATATAAAGATGGCCTGCAAAGAGCTTGGAGTTTCCTCTTTTTGGGATTACTAGGATTTTATTGACTACTTTACCTGATTCTGCAGCAATTCCTTGATAAACAAATTTATAATAAGAGAGTGCATTTGGAGATAATGGAGAAACCATCCCGGAAATAACAGGATCGTAAATTGATGATTTTAGAATCATTGAAAAATCTCCTGGATCAATCTCGTCAGGAATTGAGCTGGAAAATGCTTTGACTGTCTGCTTATATTTATCCGGAAAAGTAAAATTGATAGTAGAATGTGATTCAAGAACAAATAACTTTCCAGTAACAAAGTTAGCCATCTCTTTAATGGCTTTTAATTTCAATATTGCCGGAATTTTATTGACTCTAACCGTACCCTTTAAATAGTTTTCCGCCTCATATTCTCTAACCTGATATCTAAAGCGAGGAGCCATAGCAATAGCCCTTTTCATAATAGACAAACCTCTGTCATCACTCCTGCCGGATAGTTTGGCCTCATTAAGCTCGTATGATATTTCATCAAGGACAAATGTCCTAAAAAGAGGGTTAGTATCCATCTCTATAGTATATTTCTCTCTTTTGTAGCCAAGAGAGGAAACCTCAACAGAGTAACTCCCTGGATCTAACATTGTAGTAAATTCACCCCTAGAATCTGCGCTTATCCCAGATTTAATATTATGAATATAGATGGTTGCAAAGGGAATTCCGTCTCCTTTTATATCGGTAACAATCCCGGAAAACCTCCTTGCCTCTGCAATAAAAAAGAGCGGAATAAAAAGGATTAACAAACTTAATTTTAAACAGAAGGGTGTTAGCTTAGTCATTTGTAAATTATTGCTCTGTATAGTTCTACTGAAGTATTTATTATCTCGTCATTAAACTTGTAACCATCCCTGTGTATATCATCCCCATCAAATCCATTGCCAACATCAAAAAAACAAGCCTTTGCTATACTTGCAAAATGGGCAAAATCCTCAGAACCTCTTTCAGGAGAGTCTGAATATTTAAGTTCCAGATTAAGCCTCTCTGCAGCCTCAATAACTTTGTTGGTTGCAAATGCATTGTTAATTGTAGCAGGAAATCTGTCGTGCTGTGTTATATCAATATTCAGAGAGGCCTTTTCACATCTCTCTGTAGCAAAAGATTCAATCCTTTTATAAAAAGCATTCAGGTCCATCTCATTATAGGCTCTTAAAGTAACTCTAAGAGTCCCATAACCTGGAGTAACTCCGTAATTTGCATCTCCAATATGAACATTCACCACAGTGCCTAATACAAAGTCAGAAAAGAGCTCTTTTTGAGAGTTCATACGTTTTATCTCTTCTACAGTTTCAAGTATAATAAAAGTTGGATTGGCTGCCTGTTCAGGATATGCTGCGTGAGAAGCAGATCCGGAGAAATTCAACTCCATCCCTACAGACGAAGCTGCATAAACATTATTGTATATTATAATACTATTTGCTGTCATCCCCGGTTTGTTATGAAGAGCAAATGCGTAATCAAAATTGATGCGAAACCTTGAAAGTTCAGCAACCATTTTTGAAGCACCCTCTCCCACCTCCTCTGCAGGTTGAAAAAACAACCATACCTTGCCTGAAAACTCTCTCTCTTCTTTCAATATATATGCCAAGCCTAATAATATTGCCATATGTCCGTCGTGTCCACACAGATGAACCGGACCATTTTCTGTTGGGACAGCATCCATTTCACATCTGAACATCAACGATTCTCCCTCATCCTTTCCTTTAAACCCTGCAATTATTCCATTCCCCCCAACGTTTGTATAAAGTTCATCGGGCGAGCATTCCATTAAATATTTCTCAATTATTGAAGCTGTTCTTTCCTCTTTATGAGCATATTCCGGCACTCCGTGCAACTCGGCTCTTATTGATGCCAATAGAAATTTATCCATTAAATAAATATTAAATATTTCTCCTCTTTTCAAAATTAGATATTTTATTGTTGGGCTGTATTCTTAATGTATCTATTTTTGCGCCTTCGCAACAGAAAAAATTATTTTATGTACAACAACAGTAAAAGAAAAACCAGACCCATCTGTTTTAAAAGATGGAAAAGGAGCCCCTGGGCGGCATTTGCATCCCTTGGAAAGGTGATCAAGATAGGAGTCCTCTCCGTCACCTACTCAATTTTGGTAATGAAGAGTCAGCCCGTTCTGGCTCAAAGCAATGAAAAAAGCGGAAACGACACCATCCACGCACTTGAGGAGTTAATTATCAACACAGAACGACCCTCGCCCTTCCAGCCCCTAGTGAGAGTTGTAGCGGTAATTCAGCAGGCAGAGATTGAGCGGGCTGCGGTGAACAACCTCCCCGATCTGTTGCGATACCTCCAGGGGACCGACCTCCGTACACGGGGAGGCGAAGGGGTTCAGTCTGACCTGAACATTCTAGGAGGAACTTTTGACCAGACAATGATTATGATAAACGGGGTCAACTTTACAGACCCGCAAACCGGACACCACTCTCTTAATATTCCGGTTGAGATCTCTCAGATTGAGAGAATTGAAATCCTGAACGGACCCGGAGCCTGGTCTGAGGGCTCAGTGGCATATGCCGGTGCAATCAATATAATCACAAAAAATCCTGCAAAAAAGGGGATATCACTTGCCCTCACCGGAGGTTCGTTTGGATACTTCAAGGGCGATGCAAATCTCCAATACGCAAAAAACGGTGGCAAATGGAATCTATCGGCTCAGGCAGGAGGAGGATACAGCCGTTCTGATGGTTATTCAGAAAACACCGACTTTGATATTCTGAATCTGTTTACCAATGTTCTCGCAACAAAGGGTAACAAACACAAGATATATGCTCAGGCAGGATATCAGCATAAAGCATTTGGGGCAAATAGCTTTTACACTGCTGCATATCCGGAGCAATTTGAAGAGACCAGCCTCTACCTCTCCTCTTTGCAGTATACTTATCAAACAGCTAAATGGCAGCTGAAGGCGGTTGCATACCACAGAAGGCATTTTGACAGGTTTGAACTTTTCAGGTATGATCCTGCCCCCTGGTATCAGGGACACAACTACCACAGAAGCGATATTGCCGGAGCGGATATTCAGGCAGCACGCAGATGGGGCAAAGCCGGGACTACACTAATAGGTGCGGGGTATCGATTTGAAAACATCTACAGCACTGTATTAGGCGACCCCATCCAGGGTGAAGGGGTTCACCTCTCTCCGGAAGGAGTTCAATACACCAGAAGCAAAAGCAGGCAAACCCCATCGGCCTACGCAAAGCATATTCTTCAGCTGGAGAGATGGAGATTCACGGCAGGTGTTCTGGTGGCAGAGAATATGCGACTCTACGGAGGGGCAAGTGCTGCATACAGAATAACTCCATATCTTGAGGCAAATGGCTGGATTAATAACTCTTTCAGAAAACCTACATTTACCGACCTCTACTATAAAAGCCCCAATCAGACAGGGAATATGAACCTTAAACCCGAGGAGGCTCTATCCGCTCAGATGGGGCTGAGATATACAAAATCGGGGCTGAGGGGCTCGCTCTCCGGATTCTACAGATATGGGTTCAGTATAATTGACTGGACAAGGGCAAGCGGATCTGACCAGTGGCAGGCTAGTAACATTACAAATGTGGTTACTGCCGGTTTTGAGGCATCATTAACTAAAAGCTGGACAAACTCTTTTCTGAACAGCGCAGGAGTAACTTATGCATATCTGGATGTTTCAAAGAAAACTGACGGACTGCTTTCGCTCTATGCCACTGACTTTCTCAGGCATAAAGCAACAGCATTTGCAGACCATAAAAT
>JAQVRQ010000059.1 GCA_028700975.1 Bacteroidales bacterium
GCCGGCAAAAATATTCAACAAAGCGGCGTAATTCCTAATTTAAAATTTATATATTTGTCAAAGAATTACTTACGTGAATAAATTAAAAATTCAATAAAAAACTGTCTGAAAAACTAGACCATCTCAGAGAAGAAAATCCTGATTACAGATTCTAAAGATACTATACTTGAGGAGTTATTTATTGCTGCAAAAGCAATGAGTGAAAAAGGTGAGGGATGGAAAATGTCTTTTAATTCAAAAGCAAATTACGATTTGATGAATTTAAGCTATGATGATATATCAGACTTTAACTACGATTTTAGTTCATTGGCTTTAAATATTGATGACTTTTGGATTGACTATAGAGATTTGTCTTCAGAAATTAAAGTACCTGTGTTGTTTTATTATGGTACTAAAGATTGGAATATTGGAGAAAACCATTACAAAGGCATTAAATTCCCAAATATGGTATTATGGGGAAGTGAAACAGGGCATTTCCCTTTCATTGAAAATATTGACGACTTAGTCAGAGCTATAGACTATTTTCTTGATAACTATCCTCTTTGATATAGAGTTTCAACTTAATTCCTTGAAGGCTATTTATTGTAATGGGTGGATTGAGACTTTTTTTATTCTTCAACGTTAGTCATACATCTATAGTTAATAAGTATTTGAATTAAGGTCAATATTTATCTTCAAGGAATTTTCTATTCTTTAAAAATTCTCACTAAAATACAGTGTGTTTAAAGTCCTTCTTTTTTGCTTAAATACATACAATTTGCATTTATTTCCTTTTTTGTCACATTCCCAATTTTATTTTTAATCTTCACAATCACCGTCTTTACATTTGGTTAATTCTTTCGACTAAACAAACTAATATTAACCAAAACATTTTCTTAATGAAAAAAGTCAGATTTCTTTTAGCGACGTTTTCACTTATGCTTGGAAGCGTCCTTTTTGCTCAACCTGTTACTATCACCGGTAAAGTGACAGACGGGACAGACGGTTCTCCTATGATAGGAGTTACTGTTGTGATAAAAGGTACTACCTCTGGAGTTAGTACTGATTATGACGGTAAGTATGTTTTTAACAATGTGCCTCAAGGCTCAACACTTGTATACCAGTTTATTGGATATTCAAGAAAGGAGGTTGTTACCTCTGCATCTAATGTTATTAATGTTACACTTGACAGAGAGACAACCATTCTTGATCAGGTCATAGTCACCGGTTATGGTGTTACCACCAAGAAAGCATTTACCGGAGCTGCGTCAGCAGTTAATTCAGAAAACATTTCTAACAAATTTGAGTCTAATCCCATAAAATCAATTCAGGGAGTTGTTCCTGGTCTTCAAATGTATACTTTGTCAGGCCAGCCTGGTGCTCCGTCTCAAATTTTCATCAGGGGTAAAAACTCACTCAATTCCGGAACAGACCCACTGTATGTTATTGACGGAATCCCTATGGAGAGCGAGGTTCACGGTATGAGAAGCAGTGAAGGTGCTCAAATCTCCCCATTATCCACAATAAGTTCAGAGGACATAGAAAGTATTACAGTATTAAAGGATGCATCTGCGACATCTATCTACGGAGCAAGAGCTGCTAATGGAGTAATATTAATTACTACCAAACGTGGTAAGAGCGGCCTCACTGTTAACTTCTCTGCAAAAGCAGGTTTTGAAACTCTTCCGAATATTCCTGAAAGGTATCTGACACTGAATAGAGATAAGTATATGGAGCTTACTGAGGAGGCATTGCTTAATGGTCATAATTATGCCTCTTCTCTGGGAAAAATATCATATTTTGACTACTATAATAATGGATATGACCTTAATCTTCCTTATAATCAGGCTGGAGCAAGAGAATTCATCTCCTGGTATACAGGACTTGATACTTCAGAAGAGGGAATGGCGAATACCAATTGGCTCAAAGAGGTAACAAGAAAGGGATATCTTCAGAATTACTCATTTGATTTAAGTGGTGGTGGTGCTGATGAAAAGTCTGCGAGATATTATTTTGCAATGGATTATATGGATAACAAAGCAATTGTCAGGGGTAAAGACTATTCAAGGATAACTATGAGATTTAATTTTGACCAGCAGCCATCAAAGTTTGTGAAGTTTGGTATTAATTCAAATTTCACTTATTCAAAAATTAACATGGGAGCTGGGGGAGGATTTTATTCAGATCCAATAACTCAGGCAATGATGCAGTCCCCGATTTCTCCCGTATATGATGAAAATGGAAATTGGAATTTCAACACTAATAATGGCTATAATCCTGTTGCACAAAGAAGTGAGCTTGGAGATAAAAATACTGCTAAACAATACAGAGCAATTATTTCTCCTTTTGTTCAGATAAACTTAACAGATAATCTCTATTTCGTTTCAAGAGCCGGTGCAGATGCATACCTTCTGGATGAGTTTGGTTATTGGTCTTTCCTACAACCTCAGGGACTTTCAATGAAAGGGTTTGGAGAGAATGCCTTTTCAAGCAAAATATTATTGACTGTTAGTAACACTCTAAACTTTATTAAACAAATTGGTGATCATAATGTCAATATTTTGATTGGACAAGAGGGTCAGAGAACAGACTATAAAACTTCTTATCTGTCCGGATCAAATTATCCAGTAGAGTATCTCCCTGAAGTTATTAATGCTTCAACTCCTGGTTCAGCTGAAACAGAGAACGAAAGTTTAATTCTTAATTCTTACTTCACTAGAGGTGAGTATAGTTATGCGAATAAATATTATCTGTCAGGCAGCTTTAGGTATGATGCATCTTCTAGATTTGGTGAAAATAACAGATGGGCACCTTTCTGGTCTGTTGGAGCAAAATACAGACTGTCAAATGAATCTTTTATGAAGAATCTTAATAACTGGCTCACAGATGCTACATTAAGAGCAAGTTATGGAACTTCTGGTAATCAGCAAGTAGGTACTGGTTGGTACGCTTCAAGAGACCTATATGAGTTTGGAGAGAATTATAACAGTCTTCCGGGCAGCGGAAGATCACAAATAGGTAATCCGGACCTAAAATGGGAGCAAACGGCGAAGATAAATGTAGGTATTGATTTAAGCCTTTTCAACAGAATCAACCTTTCTGCTGATTATTATAACCATCTTACAGAAGATATGGTTTTCTCTGTTCCTATATCAAGAACAACCGGAATGATTGAGATATTCCAGAATATCGGAGAGTTGGAAAACAAGGGATTTGAGATCTCCTTGTCTGCAGATATCTTGGAAACAGAAGATGTTAAATGGAATGTTACTTTAAATGGAGCTAGAAACATCAATACAGTTAAGAAATTAAGCACAGATCTCCCAATTTATCCGCATCAGACCAGAATTATTGAGCCAGGTAAAGATCTCTTTACATTTAAGATGAAGGAATGGGCAGGTGTTGATCCTCAAACGGGAGTTGGATTGTGGTATCTTAACGAAACAGGTGACGAGACCACAAATAATTATAATGCAGCAGCCAAGAGGTATGTCGGTAAAGCATCACCTGATTTCCAGGGTGGACTTATGAGTTCGTTTAGCTGGAAAGGTTTTGATTTTGGATTCCAGTTAAACTATTCAATAGGCGGTAAAATTTATGGTAATAACCTCAGATATGATGAGCAAGTAGGTAATTCATTCGGTGACAACTTTACAAATTATATCTATGATAACAGATGGAAACAACCTGGCGATATCGCCGATGTTCCAATGGTAGCATTTATTTCTGGACGGAACGAACATTCACACTCAAGCAGGTTCCTGATGGATGCCTCTTACTTAAAGATAAGATCATTAACACTGGGATATTCACTTCCAAAAAGTATTGTAAATAAAATAGGAATGCAATCACTTAGAATTCAATTAAGTGCTGATAATATTTATACTTTAAGCAGTAGTAATTACAGAGGGTTTGATCCTTCAGGAATAGGCGCAGATGGTTTCCAGTGGTGGAACTACCCAATGCCAAGAAACTATATGCTTGGAATTAAGTTTGGTTTTTAACTGATTAAAATTTATAGAATATGAAAAAGATTTTAACATATATAATGTTATTTGCACTTGCTCTCTGGAGTACGGGGTGTAGTCTTGAGAGTGCTCCTACCTCCTCTATACCAACAGATAAAGCTTTTGATTCTCCTCAGGATGTATTAAATGGAATGCATGGTGCTTACAACTCCGTTGGAGGATATAAATTTTGGGGTAGGAATGTTGTAGCAATAGGAGATATGTCTACAGATATATCACTGGCAAGTGCGTCATCCGGCCATTTTGTGGCAATCAATGGTTGGAGTATTAACGAAGACAATTCAGAGCTTACAGATGCCTGGACAATTGGTTATCAGGTAATTGATAGATGTACAAGAGCTATCAATGGAGCGAAAGAGCTTATTGCTCATCCTGAAGAAAACAGACTCTCAGATTCTGATATTATGAATCTGCATAATTATTGTGCTCAACTATATTCTTTAAGGTCGCTCTCGCATTTTACCCTTGTCAATATTTTTTCTCTTCCGTACAGAGCAGGTACTGAGAATTCTCAACTCGGAATTGTCCTTGTGGACGAAAAACCGATTGAGGCTTTTGAGCAGGTATCCAGAGCAACAGTTAAGCAAACTTATGATCAGATTTTGAAAGATATTGCAAGTGCAAAAGAGCATTTTGGGCTGCTCTCATCAGCTAATAAGTTATCTATTTCACAATATTATATGAATGAAGCTGCTCTCTATGCTCTAGAGGCCAGAGTTAAACTTTATATGCAAAATTATGTGGGAGCTGCTGCTGCTGCTGAGCAAGCAATAGCGTTAAGGGCTTCTGCCGATATTTCCAATGAAGATTATGTAGCTATGTGGTCCTCGGTTGCAATCAATGATGAGGACATTTTTACCATTGCAAAATCCAGTGCAGATAACCTCTCTGCAAATTCATTGAATACGCTGTATAATAGTTATGGAGGTTCAATTACGCAGTTTGTAAAGGAGAAGTTTGGGGCGAATGATGCAAGGCTAGGCCTGATAAGTGTCAATCATCCTGAAAAATTTGATGGCATCCCTTCTGCACAGGCAGTAAGCAACATCCCGGTATTTAGAAAATCTGAGATGTATCTTATCGCTGCTGAGTCATATGCAAATCTATCAGAAATTGATAATGCAAGAGCAGCTCTGCTTTATACTGCGAAGAGGGACTCAGATATAAACAGTATAAATGATTTACCCAATACAAAAGAGGCACTTCTCTCTTTCATTGAGGATGAACGCATCAGGGAGTTTTTCCAAGAGGGACACAGGATGTATGATCTGAGAAGAACCGGAAAGGCCGCAAATATCGGAGGTAACTCACAGTTTATTTTTGCAAATTTTGTATACCCAATTCCTGTAAGTGAAATAAATGCGGGATTTGGCGTTGTTCAGAACCCAAATTGGCATGCAAACCTTCCGTAATCGTTATCACTAACTCCTTATTATTAGGGGAGGGCGACAAATGTCTCCTTCCTCTTTTAATATTATCTTGACATAATCCAATTTAGTTTATGAATAGGAAATTATTTTTGGGAGTATTTATAATAACATTTTTCTTTGATACACTCATATTTAAAACATTATATTCCCAATACAAACTTAGCATTACGAACCTTACTATTGCAATGACAGACGTGTCTTATGGATTGCCTTTCAAAAACTTAACACCTATTCATCCTGGTGCTGAAGTCGGAGCTACTTTTTTTAAAAGAAGCAAAATTAATTCAACAAAAGCTTTTGACACTGTAATAGGATTTTATCATCATAGTATCATTTCAAATGCAATCTACTTAAATTGCCTTTATACTTACCAGTATAAGGCGACAAATTCCTTTGGGATTAATTTTAGCACTGGGATTGGACTTTTGTATAGTGTGTACCCTGGGGCTGGATATACTATCAATAAGAAAACAAAATTATGTGAATCTGTTGTTAGTGATAGACTATTTACTTCACTTAATATGGGTTTTGGGATATCGTTTATTAAACCAAAAAAAATTCATCCATTCATAAATTACTACTTCAGCTATTTAAATCCTTGGGAACTATCAACAAACCTAAGATCTACCGCAAATTTAAAGTTCGGAATCCAGATTCAAATTTAAATTTCATATAATGGGTATGATAAAACTTTTTTTGCGATTACTTATCTGTTTCTCACTACTTCTTTCTTGTAAGAAAGATGTGATTAGTAATCCCGATTATTATTACAACTACCTATCATCTGGAGATTCAAGCACAATTCACCCAAAATCTGCATTATATCAGTCAGTATTGGACGAATTCATAAATAACGGGGCTGTTGGAACCTCTGTTATGATTAAAGATCAACATGGCACATGGCTTGGTACATCTGGTTATGCCGATATTATCTCAAATATTAAAACAAGACCAGGCAACAGATATCTAATTGCCAGCGTTTCGAAAGTATTTACAGCCACTGCCATTTTTTCTTACGTTGATAACGGAATTATTTCTTTAGATGATCCTATTAATAAATGGATTGATAAAAGTATTACCGATAAGATAGATAATGCAAACCATTGCAAAATTAGACACTTACTGTCACACACCGGGGGAATTCCTGATATTTATAATTTTAATCATTTAATGGAATACATAAACAGACCATTTAATCATTGGGATGATAAGGATATGTTGAAATTTGTATATGGTAAGAGCACGCGACTTAAAGTTGATGAGGGCTGGAGTTATTCTAATGTAAACTATATACTCCTAGGAATGATTCTTGAAAAAGTATCAGGTAGGACTCTTAAAGAAGTTTATGAGACAAAGATTTTTCACCCATTAAATTTACTAAGTGCGTATTATGATATTAATGAAAATAAATTGAACTCAGGTGTTGTAAAGGGCTATACAGATATTAATAGCAACAACATATATGTAGAAGCCAGAGAGTTCTATGAAGATGATATAGGAATTGGAGGATGTGGTGGAATTGCAATTAATGCTCAAGACCTTGGTAAGTTCATGAACGAACTTATGAAAGGAAATATCATCAGCCGCCAAAGTTTAGATGCAATGAAAAATTGGCTTGATTTCTATTATAAACCTAACGGAAAAGCCGGCTTTGGACTATTTAGCAATATGGGAGAATTTGGTGAGGAGGTTGGGCACAATGGCGGATTTATGGGATTTGAGGCTAGTGTCACCTATTTCCCGGAGCAAGATGTGTTGATTGTAATACTAATAAATACTGATTCAATTCTTGCATCAAAACGATATAAGGATGCTTTAAATAAATATTTACAAGATATTAGAAAAGCAATATTTAATTGACAGAAGTATTTAATTCTATTTTCGTTCAGTGTAATTTTTAAATTAATTAAACATTATTATATGAAACATTTTTTAACGTTGATTTTTTTTGTACTTGTTAATGCTTACGCATTTTCACAAAAGACAGACTCAGTAACAATTTCAGGATATGTTACAGATTTTAATAACAACCCACTAGATAGTGTAACTGTTAAATTAATGAATAAATCCTTCGAGGATCAATATGTCACAATTTCTGACCAGACAGGTTATTATGAATTAATTGTAGCCAAAGGCGAATATTACTGTTTATATGCTTTAAAAATATCTGAATGGTTGAAAACAAGGTTAGAGTATTGGACATGGAATGTTCCTGCATATAATAATATGGTTATTAATCCAAAATATAATAGGTTGGAGATATATGGAATGAATGCTTTTGAGCCACAGATTGGCCCTTTTGATACCTATATGGTTTTTTTTAGACCGATGAGCCTTACAAAAATACTTGAATACACTAACAGAACAAACAAACAAAATTTTGAAAAGAATGCAAATTTGCACAAAGATACTATAGATATTGCACCAAATATGATAACGAAAGAAGATTTAAGAGTCTCTATTAATGACTGTGAATCTGAAGTAGTTGGAATAAACAAAGTTATTGAATATACTAGAGGTTCCTATATGTACTCTTACTTGATACAAATTAAGAAGCCTGCAGGATTAATAAACTCACATAATGAATATGACAAAATTTCAATTATGCTCAATTCAAATGAGACTAATGAACAAGGCTTTAGTGAGTGTTTTGTGAAGAAAATCAAGTAAAAACAATATAATATCAATGCAGAAGATAGCACACATTTCATTAGTAGTTAGAGACTATGATGAAGCAATTAAATTTTATACAAGTAAATTAAATTTTGAACTTATCGATGATATTTATCAGCCAGAACAAAACAAACGTTGGGTTTTGGTTTCGCCGAAAGGTTCAAAAGGAGCATCTATTTTACTAGCTAAACCATCTAATTCAGAACAAAATAAATTTATTGGAAATCAAACAGGTGGCAGAGTTTTTTTATTTCTAGAAACTGATGATTTTTGGAATGACTATAAGCAAATGCTAGAAAAAAATATTGAGTTTTGCCGAGAACCAAAAAATCAGACATATGGTATTGTTGCTGTCTTCAAAGATTTATATGGAAATTTATGGGATTTGGTCCAATTTAACTAAACTCAGCCAAACTAAGGCTCCATGAAAAACGACCAATGAGTGTGAATAATTTTCCACTGACCATTTGAGTCAAGCCTGTATACTTCTGTACAATTCCACTTAAATACTTTATCTGCTTTGTAAGAGTTAAGACTGAATGTTAATACAGCCATATCATTCAATGCCGTAACTTTAGGATTAAGCATTTCGTATTTAGATACATTAATTTGCCCTTCCATTGGCTTATAATACTTTTTAAGATTATCCAACCCTTCTATGCATTGCTCTGTAGAAGGGTCAAAGTATGTCACATCTTCAGCCGATAGGTCAAGATAACCGCTAGGGTCGCCTCTGTTCCATTTATCTAACGCCACTTTCTCCAAAGCAATAATAGTTTCAGAAATGTCATTATTTATTGTTTGAGCAAAGCACATTTTTGCTGAAATGATTAAGAATAGTGTTAACAAAATTGGTTTTTTCATATTTATTAAGTTTAAAAAATACTGGTTGTAACGTTTGCATAAGAGCTAATCGATTTATTTGCAAAAAACTAGCCAAATTACTCTATTAATCAAACTATCTTAAAGAAAACGGATTCACATTATTATTAGACGCTTTCCCGAGATTGATTCTATTCTAAAATTATCGGTTTTTACATTTGGAAAATGCTTTTATCTAAACAAACTATTATTAACCAAAAAATTTCTAAATGAAAAAAATCAGATTTCTTTTAGCGACGTTTTCTCTTATGCTTGGAAGCGTCCTTTTTGCTCAACCTGTAACCATCACAGGTACTGTTACCGATGGAACAGACGGTATGCCTATGATAGGTGTAACCGTAGTAATTAAAGGTACTACTGAGATGGTCTAGTTTTTCAGACAGTTTTTTATTGAATTTTTAATTTATTCACGTAAGTAATTCTTTGACAAATATATAAATTTTAAATTAGGAATTACGCCGCTTTGTTGAATATTTTTGCCGGC
>JAQVRQ010000015.1 GCA_028700975.1 Bacteroidales bacterium
AGCAATCCGGACTCACCTGCGTTAAAAGTGAGTGGCGATTTTGACTTTGCAAACTCAAGACTAATTGCATTTGATCCCGGGCTTTTAATATAAAGGTGCCCCCTTTTGCTTTTGAATTTAACCTGAACGCCAAATTTTTTAGCCATCTCCAGAGCTGCATCGGTATCATTACAAGGTGTGTATCCGTATATATTTGATATTCCCTTGGCAAGACTCGCTGCAATTATTGCTCTTTGTGCGTGACTCTTAGAAGAGGGAGCTTTTATTATAGTTTGAAGAGATTTATATCTGATTTTATTTGGATAGCTCTTTGGGTTTACAGCTGCTTTTGCCTCTTCTGCAACTGGCTGACCGGGAGCAGTTGCCAGCTCCTCTTTTGGAGCGGCAAATGTAAATGGAGCCCCAAGATTGAGGGAGAGAAATCGTGTAAATTTTCCCGATTCTCCCATTGAGAAGGCCAGCAATCGCTCTTTTTCAAAATGTCGGTATAATCGTAAAGTCCTAACCCCCTCCTCGGTAATTATTGCAGTTGTAGCAATTTTTGCAATATCTGCTCCATATTCAAAGCATCTTCCGGTAATCTCCAAAAGCCTTTCAAAGGGGTCTGTATTTGAAAAGTTATGGTATGAATGAATTATTTTAAAGTCATTTTCACGTGCAAGAGTTACCATTGCATTTCTGTACTCTTCAGGAGCATCGTACTCAATGTCTATATATTTTTCAAATTTACTCTTCTTAATAGGACCATTTCCTTTAATAGCAGCAGAGAGCCTCTCAATACAAACATCTTTGGGCTGTTTGTCGAGTCTGCAGGTTGCAATTAATTTTTTTTCTTTAGAGAAAATTTTACTTATTTCCTTTACGGATAAATCAGTAAGATCTAGGCGAATTTCAGCCATCTCTGCACGAGAGACTGCCTTAATTAATGCCTTGTATTCAAGTTTTTGTAAACTAAGACAAATCATTTAGCAAACCTTTTAATCTCTCAATAGTGAGAGGATATATTACAGCTTTTCCAATTCCCTCAAGAAGAATGAACTGAATAGCCTCTCCATCTTTTTTCTTATCTTTTGTCATAATCTCTACCAACTCCTTGGGGGGTACAGGGGATGTAAAGGGAAGACCAAGAGCATCTAGGTCTCTAATTATTTTATTTCCCTCTGACTTTGGTAAAAGTCTGAGTTTTACCGATAGTTGTGTACACAGTGCAATGCCTATACTTACGCCCTCTCCGTGAGAAATTCCACAAAGTTTTTCAAGTGCGTGTCCAAAAGTATGGCCAAGGTTTAGAAGCTTTCTCTCTCCCTTTTCAAATGGATCTCTTTTAACAATTTCGCTCTTTATCTCAGTGGCTCTTTTGATAAAAGGAAAGAGCTCGGAAAAAGAGGAGAGTTTTTTAAGATGAGGATTTCCTCCAATAATAATATCAACAGCATCAAGATATGTAGTCTTATCAGCTAAAAGGAAGGTTTTTAGCATCTCAGCAAGACCTTCATCTATCTGTTTTCGGGGTAGTGTATCAAGAAATTCACTGCAGAAAATTGTAAAGTTTGCAGGGTTGAACAGACCCAATATGTTCTTAAAGCCTCTTACATTAATAGCTGTTTTCCCCCCTATTGAAGAGTCAACTTGAGAGAGTAATGTTGTTGGGATTATTCCGAAATCAATACCTCTGTAATAAACAGATGCAAGAAAGCCTCCCATATCTCCAACAATGCCACCTCCGGCTATCAGCAAAAGAGTCCCTCTGTCTGCGCCCGCATCCATAAGTTTTATTGTGAGATTTTCAATTGTCTCAAAGCATTTGTTATCCTCTGTAGAGTCCACTGTAATTACAGGATAGGGGAATATCTCAATAAAAACGCTTTCAAGACGTTTATCGGCGAGTACAACTACTCTTCTTCCCTTAGGTATGAAAACCGGGATATCTTTGATTTTTTCACAATAGTATAAAGCTGTCTCTTTCATTTCTATTCCCACAAATCTACAAAATTTCCGCATCAAGAAATCGCTTATATGATTTAAATAAAATAAATGTTATATTTGAACAACTTTGAAAAACCGTCGACACCTATGGTAAAAACTTTAACTTTCCCAAGTGTGTATGAGGCTACAATTAGAGAGTACTACACAAGTAACGACCCTATTCTGGGCTTCTCAAAAATTAAATTCGAAGGGATGGATTATATGATAGGAGTACAAGCTCTTAATGAGGGCGTATCACCTAACAAGTACATCAATGCCTCTCCTTCAGAAACAGACTACAAACTTATTGCGCAATCTGCCCTCTTGCTGGCATCTGAAATGTGTTGTTCAGCTGCTAAAACTGCAAAAATGCCTAAACTCTGCGTAACAGCAGGATTTCCCTATGCAACATTTCAGCTAAACAGAGATATTGCAAAGGAGTATCTTCTTACAGAGAGTATAATTACTTACTATGTTGCCTCAGAGAAGGGAGATATAGTAACGGAACAGAAACTAATCCCTATTGCCTCTGTGAATATAATTCCAGAAGTACTTGGTTGTGATTACGCTATTAGAAAGGGTGCTCAGCCTGTTGATGGGAATTATATTGTTATAAGTTTGGGATACGGAACCTGTGAAGGCGCCCTTAGTACGCCACAGGGACTTGTTAACAGATCAATATTCAGTACTCACGGATTGAGCTATGCTGTTGATATTTTTGGCCAGGAGCTGGTCAAGAACACCAATATTGGTATTAAGAATGAGCATCAGCTTGATCAAATTTTTGTAAAGGGCTTTACCTATTCAGAGAGGAAGCATAAAGATCTCTCTAAAGAGAAGCAAACTGCAATTGAGATTTACTTCAAAAATATTATAATGCCTGCCCTAAGAAAGTTTATTACAGATTCAGATGTTGAAGGTGCAACCTCTGTATATCTTGCGGGTGGAGGGGCATATAACGACGAGCTTGTAACTCTATTTAGAGAGGAGTTTGGCGATGCTTGTAATGTGATTGTTCCTGAGAATCCTGAGAGATTTGCATCGATTGGATATGCACTCTATTCAAAATTTAACTCTAATCACGAGGAGCCTAAAATTGGTGAAGACGGATTTTATATAACTGATAAAGGAGGCGTAGCCTTTGTAGGTGTAGATATTGGAAATGCAAATACTTGCGTTTCTGTTCTTGATTAGTTGATTCTAGAAATTACTTGATTGCCCGATTTTGGAAAAATTTCTTCCGGAATCGGGTAATCCTTTTAACAGGAGCTCTCTATCCCCTCCAAATAGTTTAGCTTTAAAATAAAAAATGCTCAGAAGAACATTTAGTGCAACCTGTCTTGGAGTAGATGCGATAACAGTTACCGTGGAGGTGGATGTAGCAGATGGGATAAATTTTCATTTAGTGGGACTACCCGATAGCGCTGTGAGGGAGAGTCAACAGAGAATTAGTACTGCACTTGGAACCCTGGGGGCGAGAATCCCAGGTAAGAAAATCATTGTGAATATGGCGCCGGCAGATCTTAAGAAGGAGGGATCTTCATTTGACCTTGCTATAGCACTTGGTATTCTTGCAGCATCCGGCCAATACTCGTTTTTAAATCTGGAAGATTTTATGATTTTAGGAGAGCTGGCTCTTGATGGTTCTCTCAGACCTATTAGCGGAGCCCTGCCTGTAGCTGAGCACGCAAGAGAAGAGGGTTTCAAAGGGTGCATATTCCCACAACTCTCTGCAATTGAGGCCTCGGAAATTGAGGGAATAGATGTGTTTGGTGCGAATAACATTCAAGAGGTAATTTCAATACTCTATGGAGAGGAGGTTGTCTCTCCTGTTAAGCCTATCTTTAAAAGAGGAGGGGCGAGGCTTGGCTCAGAGACCCCCGATTTTGCAGAGATAAAGGGGCAGGAGAGTGCAAAAAGAGCCCTTGAGATAGCTGCGGCAGGCTCTCATAACATACTTCTTTGTGGCCCGCCCGGTGCAGGAAAAACCTTTATGGCAAAAGCTTTAGCGGGCATTTTACCTGAGATGACAACTAAGGAATCAATTGAAACCAGTAAGATTTATAGTGTTGCAGGTAAGGGGGCTCTTAGTGATGGTCTTATAAGAGAGAGACCATTCAGATCACCTCATAATTCGGCATCAATATATGCAATAGTTGGAGGAGGAGCAAATGCTCGTCCCGGAGAGATTTCGCTTGCCCATAACGGTGTGCTATATCTTGACGAAATTGCAGAATATCAGAGAAATGTGCTAGAAGTGCTCAGACAGCCTATGGAAGATAGGTCTGTTTCAATATCAAGGCTGAAATATAAATTGAGTTATCCGGCTAATTTTATGCTTGTTGCCTCAATGAATCCGTGCCCTTGTGGGTTTTTTGGGCAACCCGGAGATAGATGCACCTGCACTCCCTACCAAGTTCATCGTTATCGCTCAAGACTTTCCGGCCCCCTTATAGATAGAATAGATTTACTTTGTGAAGTTAATCCAGTTCCCTCTGTACTTCTAACAGCAGAGACCTTAGCTGAGAGCAGTAGTGATATAAGAGCGAGGGTTGAGAGGGCAAGAGCAATCCAGAGAGAGAGATTTAATGGAGATATATTAGCAAATTCTCAAATCTCTCCATCGGAATTGCGTATTCATTGCAAAATTGGGAAAAGAGAGAGTGATTTTTTAGCTGATGTAATAGAAAAATTGTCTCTTTCTGCACGAGCGTATAGCAGAATTCTCAAGGTTGCACGAACCATAGCAGATTTAGAATCGTCAAAATTCATATCTTTGAACCATCTTGCCGAGGCTGTTGTTTACAGAGGTCTTGACAGAAGAGAGAGAAATGGATAAAAAAGTAATTATAAAGGGCCTTGATCATATTGATGATGTAGCCCGTGAATTTTTAAAGAAGAGAGAGGGTGCTCTTGTTATTGCGCTTTATGGAGAGATGGGCGCCGGTAAAACAACCTTTACAAAGGCTATTTGTAGGGTTTTAGGAGTTTTGGATGGGGTAAACAGCCCCACATTTACCCTTATTAACGAGTATAGAACAAAAGGTGGGGATACTATTTATCACTTTGACTTTTATCGTATCAACAAGCTTGAAGAGGCTTTTGATATTGGCTTTGAAGAGTTTGTGGATTCAGGCGATTTGTGTATAATTGAGTGGCCTGAAAAAATAGAACAGATACTTCCGACTGATGTACTCAGAGTAAAAATATCTGTTCTTGATGATGGTTCCAGAGAGCTTACATTTTAGTCACCTCCAGGATATTATTCTGTGGTTAGTTCTCCGGATAGAGAAGATATGGTCTTCTCTCTTCTTTGAATTTTGCAACATCGCCAGCCCACATAGCCTTAATCTCTGATGCTGATTTGCCCTCCTTAATCATTTTTCTTACATAGCCCTGACCAACAAGAAGCTCAAAAAATGAGCGGAAAAAATGGTCGTCCAGATTAAGATTGTGATATGCATCAATAACATATTCAAGATTTATTCCGGCTCTGTTTATCTCCTCAATAGAGGGTTCTGTTCTCAAATCAACACCAAAACACTCTTTGTTTAACTGAGGAGGAAATTTGGCGCCGGGAATGCTTTTGGGGGTAAACGAGAATTCATATCCCTTCATATTTGGATGTCCGTACATCTGAAAAGCCTGAGCTGTTCCTCTTCCAAGACTTACCGGGGTTGCCTCAAAGTAGCAGGTTGATGGATATAGGTAAATTGAGCGCATATCCGGAAGGTTTGGAGAGGGTTTAACAGGAAGCTGATACATACTGGCGTGTGTATAATTTGTACACTTTATTACAGTTAAATCACACTGCATACCATCTTTTAGCCACTTCTCACCATTTATCATTCCGGCAAGCTCCCCAAGTGTCATACCGTGTACTGTAGGGATTGGAAGCCAACCAACTCCGGATTTGTATTTCATATCAAGAATAGGCCCATCAACGTAAAATCCAATTGGATTTGGTCTGTCAAGCACAATCATCTTAACTCCGTTCTCTGCACAAGCCTCCATCATTCTGGCCATTGTGGTGAGGTATGTATAGAATCTTACACCTACATCCTGGAGGTCAAAGAGCATTACATCAATCGTCTTCATCAACTCTGCAGATGGTTTGCCGGTATTGCCTTCATAAAGAGATTTTATTGGGATGCCGGTCTTTTGATCTACAGAGCTGGCAACGTGTTCGCCTGCATCTGCATCTCCACGGAATCCGTGTTCGGGAGATAGAATTGCTATAATATTGATTTTAAGAGAGACAAGGGAGTCTACAAGATGTGTGTTTCCAATTATCCCTGTCTGGTTTGTAAGGACTGCAACCCTTTTCCCTTTCAAAAGGGGAAGGTACTCGTGAACAGATTCGGCACCTGTTTTAATGTTTCCGGCAATAAGAATAGTTGCAAGGAAAATGGTCAGTCCGGTTAAAAGAGCTTTTTTCATTATGGGGTTATTTTAAAAAAGTTGTTTCTCAAATATACTATATAATCTCTACATAGAAATCGCCTGTGCGCTTTTTCAATCTACCTATTTTGTGTAGGGGAAAACCTTCTCTCTGTGCAACGTTCTCAAGTTCAGCAACTCCTTCCGGGAGTACTGCAATAAGAAGCCCTCCACTCGTTTGAGGATCGCATAATAACATTTTTTGCTCTTCAGTAATAGAGGCGATCTTATCTCCGTAGCTTGTGAAATTTCTGAATGTTCCTCCCGGTATGCACTCCTTCTCAATATAGAAAGGAACACCATCTATCCGGGGTACTCTGCTATACTCAATCTCTGCAGTAAGATTACTCCCCTCTGCCATCTCAATAGCGTGACCCATAAGTCCAAACCCGGTTATATCGGTAAGAGCAGTAACCTCACTAAGCTTGGATACTGCCACCCCTGGAGTATTTAGAGTTGTCATCAGATTAAGTGCCACAGCCTTGTCTCTCTCTTTTGCAAGACCAAATTTTTCAGCAGTAGTAACCAATCCAATACCTATCGGTTTTGTCAAGAAAAGAATTGAGCCCTCTTTTGCACCGCTGTTTTTTTTAAGCCTCTCTTTATCCACTATCCCGGTTACAGCCAGACCGAATATAGGATCCGATATGCTTATGCTATGCCCCCCTGCAAGCGGAATACCAGCATTGTCGCAAACCTCCCTTGCCCCCGAGACAACATCTGCTGCCAATGAGCCGGGGAGTTTGTCAAGAGGCCATCCGAGTATAGCTATTGCCATTAGAGGAGAGCCTCCCATCGCATAGATATCGGATATTGCATTGGTTGCCGCTATTCTTCCAAAATCGCGGGGATTATCAACAATTGGAGTAAAGAAATCTGTAGTACTTACAATAGCTCTTCCATCCCCCAGGTCATAAACTGCCGCATCATCCTTACTGCCATTTCCAACAAGAAGTTCAGGAAAATCTAACCCGGAAACACTCCCTTTTAATATCTCTTCCAAATCTTTAGGTGCTATCTTACATCCACACCCTGCACCCGGGCTAAACTGAGTCAATCTTGTAACCTCTTCCCTCATAGTTTTATAAGTTTTGTGCTATTATATTGTATATCAATTATATCAAGCATTGTTCCTACGCTGCCAACAGCAACCTCTTCCAGAAGGTTATAGTACATCAGGCAGGTTTTACAAATAACGATTTTACTTCCCAAACTCTCCAGTTTAGTGAGCTCCTCGGTAAAGCCGGACTCTTTGCAGGCCGCCTTAACACCATCTCCGTACATACAGATATATGAGGGGATACGCTGTTCAGAAATTATAAGAGTTAGATAGTTTTTAAGAAGAGTATGAGCCAAACCTCTCTCTGCATCACCCATTCCAAATCTGTCTATAATTACGGCAACCTTGTCATTGTTATTTCTACTATTCATAATTGTTGATATTACTCTTTAAAAGTGATCTTCTTTACAATACTCTGTAGCTCCTCAACAGTTGTTTCTCCGTCAAGAGACTCCATTATTACAGAAGGGAGCTCCTCCTTTTTACCAAAACGTGTGTCAAGTTGATTGCCGTATGCAGCATCGTAATAGTCAAGGCAAATTCTTGCCGCTGACTCTCTGTCGCCATCGTTACAAGCATCAAGAGCCTTTTTACATTTGTCATAACCTAATCTCTTCTCAATTTTTTTGATAGAGGCTACAAGGCCATCGATATCAAAGCAGGCATAATCCCTCATAAGTCTTGCAAGACGAATTTCATAAGGGGTATCAATCCTAACAAGAGGAGAGGATCTCATCTGATCCCAGAATGGCTGAGGAAGAAATACCTTGCCCACATTACGGCTCTCATCCTCTACCCATACCGGCCTGTTATAATCAAGCGATGCAATCTCTTTTTGGAGCATATTCTCAAATTGCTCTGTTCTTGGCTGAATGGGCTGTCCCAAAGCACCAAAGGCAGAGCCTTTGTGATTTGCTAACCCCTCCAGGTCCAGTATTTGCTCTCCTTTCGCCTTTAATAACTGAAGGAGTTCTGTCTTGCCGGAACCTGTATAACCGCCTATCAATATAATTTTCAAAGGATTTTTAAAGCTATCCAGAACAAATTTTCTGTAAGCCTTATATCCCCCCTCAAGCAGGTATACTTTCAGACCGACACTCTCCATCAGCCAAGCCATTGAAGAGGATCTCATCCCTCCCCGCCAGCAGTGCATCAATATCTCCGGAGAGTCTAGTTTAAGTGCAAATTTTGTAAAACCTTTTAGTTTAGGACCAACTATCTCCAGCCCCTTCTGGACAGAAATAATCTTTCCCTGCTTTTTATAAAGTGTACCCACTATTGCCCTCTCTTCATCATTGAAAAGGGGTAAAGAGAGAGCCCCCGGAATATGTGCTTGTGCATATTCTCCGGGGGACCTCACATCCAAAAGCGGAAGGCTCTCCGCTCTCTTTATAAATTCCTCAACTGATAGTACTCTTGCCATAATCATCGCAAAAGTACTCTTTTTTTCTAGAACTTGAATCTCAGACCCAACGATGGAAGGAAGGCTGTGGTCTTATAGTCACCCTCAAAAAGGATGGTGTTGTTTTGGATATATTTGCCATTTGTTTTAACTCCGTGGTTGTACTGAAATGCAAAATCGATATCCATAAAGTTTGCAGGTTTGTATGTAAAACCAGTTGTAACACTTATTTTATCTGAACCCGGTGAATCTGGTGTATATAGGGTAAGATCAGATGGGGTGTTATCATAAACAAATCCGGCACGAGCTGTGAACTTATTCGTGCAGTAGAACTCTGTTCCTATGCGATATATCATTGTGTTGGAGAAGCCTTTAGGAGAGTTCATAGTGACATTAGGGAATACAATTGATAATGTGTCATATGCTTTCCATCCAACATATTGTAACTCTGCTGAGAGCAATACCTTTTCTGTAGCTCTCCAGGCCACTCCCAAGTTTGTATTTGACGGAATAGGAAGTTGAGCATTGAAGCTACCACCATCTAACATCATAGCACCCTTAACAGCTGCAGGAAAGTTTGGACTTTGAGCAAGCATAGCAAAGAGAGCCTCTAGGTCTGCAGAACCATAGTTTATCTCTGCGGTGCCATTGTTGAGCTTCATCATTACTTTTGATCTGTAGGAGAGACCAATGCTTATTTTGTCATTTGGGCTGTAAAGAATACCGACATTAAATCCAAAACCTATTTTTGATTTGCCGTTAAGATGCATATCAAGAGGAGATACATTAAGATTGTTATTAATCACCGGGTGGTACACCTCTGGTAAAAGAGGTAAAAATGCTGCTATTGAACCAACAGGCATTATCCCCTTACTCATATCCATACTACCAAAATCTGCCATAAGTCCGGCACCAATACTTAAATGTTCGTTGAATTTATAGGAGATTGTTGGTTGAACGGAGAATACCTTTAAAGAGATGTTTTGAATATATGTAGAACCTCTCCAATTGTCCGGCCATACAAGAGAATTACCGGCAGGATTTGTTATACTTATACCAGCGTAAAGGTTTTCAGTAATCTTAAATCCGGCATACCCAAAAAGAGGTGTCCCAATAGGATTATCTGTCTGAGCGGTATAACTACCAGATGTGAAATTTACCTTTGAAAAAATTGCTGTTGCACCAAGAGAAAGGTCCACCTTTCCCTCCATATATGATAATCCTGCTGGATTAAAAAGCATACTCTCTCCGCCAAGCTTTAGAGCTGTTCCCAGATGTCCCATTCCAAGCTGACGTGTACTCTGAGTATTCAACTGGTAGCCCTCTGCCATCAGCGTAAGACCAACAAGGTTGGCCATAATAAACAATGAAATTTTCTTTAGTCTCATTTTCTAATAATTTTTTGAACGGCTGCAAAAGTATAACAAAAATGATATAATTATACTTGAATTATTCAATATGGGATAAATGTAAGATTATTAGCGAGTAATAAAGTATACTTGCACTACCGTATAGGTGTAAAAAAAGGAGATGCAATTATCTACATCCCCTTTTTAATAATATTTTAAAATGGGTTTTAGTTGTTGTTCATTTCAGGAATCTCTACCTCATTTTTATAGTCACCTATTAAATATCTTGAGAAGTAATCTCCCATTCTCCAGAAGAAGTATTCAGTCATATCACCAAATCCGTGACGCTGACCCGGAAGCATCATCATATCAAACCTTTTGTTTGCACGAATTAATGCATTTACCATTCTCAATGTATTACCAGGATGGACATTGTTATCTATATCACCGGTAAAGAGAAGCAATCTTCCGCGTAGATTTTTTGCAATTTCAGAGTTTTTATCGATGCTATATTTAAAAGTTGTATCTCCCTTTTCTGTTATTGTTTCAAGAACACCGTGATGTTGTTCGCTCCACCAACGATTATAAATATTATTCTCGTGATTACCTGCAGACGATACAGCAACTTTGAAGAAATCCGGATATACTAGCATTGCAGCTGTTGACATAAATCCTCCACCGGAATGTCCGTGAATACCCACCTTTGAACCATCAATAAATGGATGTTTTGCGGCTAGTCTTTCAACTACAACTTTTTTGTCTTCCAGACCATAGTTGCGAAGGTTTCCGTAACCATAATTGTGGTACCATTTTGAACGTGCAGGGTGGCCTCCTCTGTTGCCAACGGTTATCACAATAAACCCAAACTGAGCAAGTCTGTCAACCCTATCCATAGATTTTGTCCAAGATGCATTTACTGCCTCTGTTTGAGGTCCAGGATATACATACTCAATAATTGGATACTTTTTAGTGGAGTCAAAATCAAAAGGCTTGTACATAACGCCATAGAGATCTGTTACACCATCGCCGGCCTTTACGGTGAAGAGTTCCGGGAATTTATAACCGGCAGCAAAGAGCAGTGAAAGGTCTGTCTCTTCCAAATCAAGAATCTTTTTGCCTGTGTTATCGTAAAGAGCACTTCTTGGCACAGTGTTTACCCTGGAGTAGTTGCTAATAAAGTATTTGCCGTTATCAGAGGTATTTGATTCAAAATTATAATCTCCCGGATTAAGAATTTTAAGACCGGATCCGTCAAAGTTAACTCTGTATTGGTGTGTATAGTATGGATTTTCTCCCCTCTCTTTGCCATTTGCAGTAAAAAAGATGACTCTTTGAGCCGGGTCAACAGCGGTTACGTTCTCAACGTGATAATCTCCTGAGGTGATTGGGTTTTTAAGATTGCCGTTCTCATCAAAAAGATAAAGATGAGCCCAGCCGGATCTCTCGCTCCACCAGATAAATTCTTTGCCATTGTTAATAAGCTTTACTGGTCTTGTTTCAACATAGGTATTAAGCCTCTCTTCAACAAGAGTGCTAAGAGTATCCGATGTTACAGTTGCAGCACATAGGTCAACCCTTTTAAGATCTCTGCTTGTTCTAGTTACAAAGAATTTTTCAGAGGTCCCCATCCAAACGCTGTGCATAATGGAGTCTCCGTAATTTTTCTGAGGAATAGGCTGATTAAGGATTCGAAGTTCCTGATCTTTAAATGCAGCGCTCTTAATCTCCTTATATGATTTACTTTCCATATCAAAGAGATAGAGGTGTCTAACCGGAGCTTCAGATTCACCAGGCATATGATATTTGTAGGTCTCAAGTTTTGGCCTTGGATTTGCCAGAACATCTATAACCCATAAATCTTTAACCTTTGATGTATTGCTTCTGACAAAAGCAAAACTCTTTGAATCAGGAGACCAAAGAATATATGCCCCCGTTCTTTTATTCTTCTCTTTCTCTGTTGCATAAGGGTCGCTGTTTCCACCACCAAAACCAAAATCTTTGGTCCCCTCTGTAGTTAGTTGATGCTCAACAATTGTTGAGTCCTCATCATTTTTGCGAGCCTTTTCGTAGTTCTCCATATCCATCCAGTATAGGTTGAAGTCTCTGGAGAATACAACATATTTTTTATCAGGTGAGATGCTTCCCCATCTCGGGTAAGGCTTAGGGGCCTTGTAATCCTTTATTTCGGTAAGTCTGCCGGAAGCAATATCATAATCAAAGCCGTGTACCTTTTTAACTTTCTTTTTCTTTCCGGTTTTCTCATCCTTCTCTTCAATATCTACTGTGCTCTTAATTTCAAATCTGAATTTAATATCGTCAATTAGGCGAATGTTTTGAATAGGAATATTCTGTGCGTCAAACGGATCTTTTACAATTTCAGTGAGTTGAGCAGCAAGTTTTACGTTGTCAAAAAGCTGTTTTTTACTACCTGTTGCAGGATCTGCAATGTAGTAGAATGTGCCTTCGTTTGTTTGCCAAGTGTACCAAAACTTGTCTGAATTTTTAAACCATCTTGGATTTACACTGGTAGAAAATACCATTTTTCCAACTTTCTTTGCTGAAAATCTGGCTGCAAGCTCGTAATTTGCCTTTGTCACAGGTGTGTTCTGAGCAAAAGCAAACGAAGCCGTTAGGATAACAGCCAAGAGAATGAGTGTTTTTTTCATAGATAAAATGTTAGGTTATTTTTTGTTTGACTATTAAAGTTGGCTTTAGTTTAAAGGCTATCCTGCATTTTAATGTGTTTTGGCCACTCACCCACCTCCATTTCTAAGATTTTCCCCCTCTCAATTCTGAATCTTAATGCAGTTCTCACGTTATGAAATCCCTGGATGCCTGCTGCGCCTGGATTGATTGTGAGCATATTATACTTTTTATCGTTGATGATTTTTAGTATATGAGAGTGACCACAAATAAAGATATCCGGTCTATGTGCCTCTATAAGCTGGATCGCTCTGTAATCATATCTCCCGGGATAACCTCCAATATGCATCATCAGAACTCTCATCCCCTCAACATCCATCAACTGAATATATGGATGAATAACTCTTATATCTGTTCCATCGCAATTCCCATATACCCCCTTTAATGGTTTTATTGCCGATATCAGATCAGATACCTCCCTGTTCCCAAAGTCGCCGGCGTGCCACACCTCGTCAACATCCCCCAAGAACTCTTTCAGACTATTGTCAAAAATTGTATGAGTATCCGAAAGTAGTCCTATATATGCCATCAGAGTTTAATTATGATATTCTTTTTATAGAGCCAAATAGCCATAACAAGGAATATAGCCACATACATAAGAGCATACATTAATGAGCCAAATTCATTGTTGCCCAGTAGCTCAACACAGCAGTTCCTGTATATCCAGGAGGATGCTGATATTGTTGTCTCCCTTATTGTGTTATCATCTGCCACAACTGTCTCTGTCCATTTGATTACCCGTCCCAGTGTCTTTGCCAGAAGACCGGCCATAACAAAGGCAAAAAGCGGATTAAGACCCATTGCTCTAAATGGAAAAAATATCTTCTCTTTTCCTTTTATGTCGATAAAATATATAAAGAGGGCCAGCATAACAATTGACCAGCCGCCAGCATAAAACATATAGGATGGAGTCCAAAGAGGTTTGTTAATAGGGATAAATATGCTCATTACAACACCCGCACCTAGAGATAAAAGACCTATTGTGTATAGCTTAGCAACAGCATCGCTTTTGTTTGAAGCTTTTCTTATTATACCCCCTATAGTATAACCAAAAAGTACTGTTGCAGAGCCTGTAAGTACGCCCAGAATACCTTCCGGGTCAAATGCTCTGCCAAATCCGTGGTAAACGTGTTTCTCTCCAAAAAGGGCTACATCTATTGAGCCGGAAATGTTCCCCTCCAAAGAAAATGGATCTCCACTCCCGAATATTACAAGAATAGCAACGTGAAGAATCATTAGTGCAGCCATACCTATGGCTATCTTTCCCGGCCTCCTAAGCCATAGAGCAAGAACTCCTCCAACAAGATAGCAGAGGGCAATTCTTTGGAGAACCCCCATTATCCTTATGGAACCAATATAGTTAATATAGTTTTCTCCAAATGAGAGAGCACTATCTGGAGATGTGGGATAAAATGGAAAAGCGTTGAGGAGCAGACCTGTCAGAAAAATAAGTGCAGACCTCTTTACAAGTTTCCCTAATGACTTAGCATCCAATCCATCTCCGTATTTTGCAAAGGAGAAGGATAGGGCAGCTCCCACGATAAACAGGAAAAACGGGAAGACCAGGTCTGTAGGTGTGCATCCGTGCCAAGAGGCGTGACGCAGAGGAGCAAATATTTTAGACCAACTTCCGGGGTTATTGACAAGAATCATTCCTGCCACTGTCATCCCCCTTAGCACATCAAGTGCAACATATCTTTGAGAATGGGTATTCATAAGGCAAAAATAACCTTTTTTCCTATATTTGCCCCTGCTATGGAACTCTTTTTCACTAATCAAATTCAGGGCTCCTCTGCTACATTAGACGAGCAGGAGAGTACGCACTGTCTCAAAGTCCTAAGACATAAGAGGGGAGACAAGATAACCTTTACGGACGGGGCCGGAAAGCTTTTTACGGCAGAGATATCAAATGTTCAGGGGAAAATTTGTCATTTAAATATACTCTCTTCCACTGAGCGTGGTGAGGAGAGACCCTACTATCTTCACATTGCTGTTGCACCCACAAAGAGCCTCGACAGATATGAATGGTTTCTTGAGAAGGCAGTAGAATTTGGCGTAGACAAAGTATCACCTGTAATAGGAGAGCACTCTGAGAGAAAGATATTCAAAAGAGAGAGAGGGGAGAGGGTAATACTATCTGCCCTTAAACAGTCACTTAAAACCAACCTTCCAATACTCGATGAGACAATTGATCTAAAAGAGTTTCTTAATTCAGATTCAGTTTCAGCTTTTGACGGAGCTAAACTTATTGGTCACTGCAACTCAGGTGATAGGTCTGAGCTGACAACAATTATTGATTCACTCAAAACGATTAATGGTAAGAAGAGGGCGCTTATTCTGATAGGTCCTGAGGGAGACTTCTCTCCGGAAGAGGTTAAGTTAGCTATAGATAAGGGATTCCGTGACTTTACAATGGGTGAGTCCCGCTTTAGAGTAGAGACAGCAGCCGTGGCAGCAATCTCTGCAATGTACTTTCTCTCCAGAAGAGGGTAATCTCAACAATAGGACTAGGCAGCCGTTAACAACCAGACCACATATCCAATATAGAGCGTAAAGAGGAGGGCCCCCTCTTTTTTATCAATTCGTGTACCCTTCCCTCTGAATGCAAGTACAAGCACCAGAATTGTTGCCATCGCAGAAAACACCACGTCTACCATATTCTCCTTTACAAATGGCAGCGGAGATATGCTGGCAGAGATTCCCAAAATAAGGAAGATGTTAAATATGTTGCTTCCAACAACATTTCCTATTGCAATATCGCTATTACCCCTGTATGCAGCCATCATACTTGTTGCAAGTTCTGGAAGAGAGGTTCCGGCTGCAACAATAGTAAGGCCGATAACTGTTTCGCTCATACCCCATCCTCTGGCCAGTTCGGTAGCATTTTTGACAATGAGGTCACCTCCAAAGATTAGCCCTGCTAGTCCACCGGCAACAAAAATTATTGAGAGCCATATAGGGTAAACTTTATCCTCTTTTGGGGTATCTTCAGCCTCAATTTGTCCCTTTTTTGCAGAGAGAAATATGTAGTATAAAAAGATTGAAAAGAATAGTAGTAGAATTAATCCATCTGATCTGGATATTACCCCTTGTCCCTCACCAAAAAATTCATCTCCTGCAACCGCTATAAGTACAAAAGCTGCAAGGATTGCATATGGGATCTCAATCTTCACAAGTGATCTTTGCAGACTTATGGGTCTCAGAAAAGCGGTTAACCCCACAATCACAAGCAGATTAAAAAGATTACTCCCCACAACATTTCCAACAGCCATACCGGGAGAACCTCCGGAGGATGCAATAATATTTACAGCAAGTTCAGGTGCTGATGTTCCAAATGAGACTACTGTTAGACCAATAATAAGGTCAGAAATCTTCATCTTTTTTGCAATGGAGGATGCCCCCTTGACAAGATAGTCCGCTCCAAAGATGAGTACTACAAATCCTAATATCAGCAAAAGGTATGGTATCATAACTATTTGGTTACTCTCTGATAATTTTAACCTCTCCTCCTGTGCCCAGCATAATTATTGAAGATGGTTTTCCGGTAGAGCCAGCTTCAAAGGAGTTGTCGGCAACCCAGTCTGCAGCTTCAATAATCTCTATTGAGATTGATTCAAACATAGATGGAGAGGGTGACCCGGATATATTTGCAGAGGTAGAGACAATTGGTCTTCCGAATTTTCTTATAAGAGCCTGGCAAAACTGATGTTCCGGAATTCTGAATGCCGCTGTTCTCTCTTCAGGAATAGCATTAGATGCAATTCTCTCCACACCAGAGTAGATAATAGTAAGAGGCTTGTCATTTATTTCAATAATCTGCCAGGCAACATCCGGCACCTCTCTGATGTATCTGGAGAGCATATCGGGACCATCTACAAGCATTATTAAGCTTTTGCTCTCTTCACGTCTCTTTATTTTGAATATTTTTTCAACTGCCTTTGGGTTTGTTGCATCGCAACCAAGTCCCCATACTGTATCTGTAGGGTAGAGAATTACACCACCCTCTCTGAGTACTTTTACAGCCTCATCTACAGCTTTTCTTAGTTCTTTTTCCTTAGATATCATTGCTTTATGGTATTATCAACTCTGCTACAACAGGGTAGTGGTCGGACCAGGGAACCTTTGGTGTTGTATGGCTCATAGCCCACCACTCGGCAGGGTAGAGTATATAATCAATTCTCAGCATAGGCCATAGAGAGCCATAGGAGGCGCTCATACCCTTTCCGGATTCCCGGAAGCTGTCTTTTCTGCCTTTAGCCAGTATATGGTATGTATAGGACATAGGGGTGTCGTTGAAGTCTCCGCATATAACCGCAGGAATATTGCAGGCCGATGAATGGGAGGCTATTGTATCCACCTGTCTGGATCTCCTTTTGAATGTGTTAGCCATCTTGTCGTGCACATCGAGAAGCTCCTCAGACATCTTGTCGCTGTTTGAAATTCTTTTTACAAGAGATGTGAAGGAGATACTGTGAGACTCCAGATGGGTATTGTATATCCTCACTCTTCTTCCATAGTGGTCAATATCATTGAAAATGCAAAGATTTGTACTCCCTTTGAAGGTTATTTTGCCAGACTCGTGAAGGGGGAATTTGCTAAGAGTGAGATTCCCAAACATTGTTCCGTTACTGAGTTTGTAAAAATGGCTGCCTCTGTAAGGGTACTCTTTAAAAAGAGTCTTTATCATTGCGGTATCCTTTATATAGAACTCCTGAAAACAAATTATATCGGGTGCAGTTTCATCTGCAAAACGGGCTATACTTCCAAGCGCAGACTCTCTTCCAATATCCTTTTGATGTGCAAACATCCCTACGTTATAGGTCATAATTTTAAGGGACAAACCCTCCCTTTCGCTCTTTGTCTCTCCCCAGTTAACAAACATATCGGCAAATAGAAGAGATGGCAGAAGTGCAATAAATGTAATCCAGGTGGCTCCACTTTTGCGAAACATCCCCACGATAAGTAAAAGGATATTTATAAGAAGGATAGGAATAAAATAGAGGCCAAAGAAGAGAGGAAAGGAGACCTTTGAGGGGTTAATAAAGGCCGAGAGGTATGAGAGAGCAAGAGCTCCGGCTGCTGTTATAAGGATTAGCCGGAACAACAAAGCAAATGGCCAGGGTGAGCCTCCTGTTGCCTCTTTTTTTCTACCTCTGTTTACTCTCTTTTTAGGCATTAGAAATACATCTTATTATTCTTTTTCCAGTATTTTATAAGAATAAATCCAAAGAGCATCCCCCCCAAATGTGCAAAGTGTGCAATGTTTCCACCAGTGTTTGAAACACCCAGTAGTAACTCTATTCCGCCGAATATTAGTACAAACCATTTTGCCTTAAGGGCAATAGGAGGGAATATCAGCTGTAACACATTATTTGGAAACAGCATTCCATAGGCGAGAAGAACTCCGTAAACCGCTCCTGAGGCTCCTACTGTGGGTGTGAGTAGTATCTCCTGAATGTTTTCAAGTGCATATTGATTTCCTGCCTCAAAAGCACTTACTTGTGAAGAGTAATCCAGGTATAAAACCAGAGAGTGAAGTGCGGCTGCACCAAGTCCGGTAACCATATAATAGAGGAAAAACTTCTGGCTCCCCCAAACGTGTTCAAGCACAACACCAAAGATGATGAGCGAGTACATATTGAAGAAGAGGTGTATGAAGTTTCCGTGCATAAACATATGGGTAACAAACTGGTATGGGCGGAAAAAGTCCGATTCAAAATAGAACAGAGAAAACTTTTCATACATAAAGTTTCCTGTAAAAAAGGTGATCAGCAACATTAGTGCATTTATGATCACAAGGTTTTTAATAACCGGCGGTAGTGATGTAAAGAATCCGCCTCCTCTGTATGGTATCATTTCTTATAGTTTTATCAGTTATATTAAACGGACATTCGTCCCTCAATCTCTTCAATGGATAACATTGATATTACCGGATAGCCCGATGGTGAGATTGTTGGCTCTCCGCAGGCAAACAGAGCATCAACAAGTGCCCTGGCCTCCATATGGCTGATAGTTCCGCTCTTTTGTCTGGCCCCCGCAGAGGCAAGTGTAGAGGCAATCCTCTCTCTAACCTCGGCACCAATGTTTCCTTTCCCTTCCGGGAGTATATTTATTAGAGTATCTGCAAGCTTGTCTACCCTCTCCATCTCTCCTGAGAAGCTGTCAGGAATACCTGTAAGCATATACTCCTCTCTTTCTCCTTTTTGGATCTCAAAACCAAGCTGCAAAATACGTGCACTATTTTCGTCAACAACAGATTTCTGTGCCTCGCTCAAATTCAATTCAACAGGAAAGAGAACTTTCTGTATCTCTGCAGACTCCATACTTAGAGATTTTAAATATCTCTCAAACAGTATCCTTTCCCAAGCCCTTACAATATCCAAAATCATAAGACCGGACTTGATCGTGGTGGCAATATATCTGCTGCCAATCTGAAGTACAGGCTTCTGAACTATGTGATCCTCCTGGAAAAGTGCGCCTTCATCTTTGGGCGGTTCCCAGCTTCTGTCAATCTCCCGTTCTGCTTTTCTCTCTTCTAAAAAAGGGTTGAAAAGGGGGTCATAATCAATTTTTGGAGGAGGCACCCAATATCCGTTTTTTACTTTTGGTATTTCAGGAGCATCCTCCTGATCAAAATCGATGCTGGGCATAAATGAGTTTCTACCAAGCGACTCCCTGACAGCACTATGGAGAATGTCAAATATTGCAAAATCATCCTCGAACTTAACCTCCGTCTTTGAGGGGTGAATATTGACATCTATTCTTGACTGATCTGCCTCAAGGAAGATAAAAAAAGAGGGCAGATGCCCCTCTTGTACCAGGTTTTCGTACGCTTTTAGTACAGATTTCTGGAAATAGGGGCTGCGGAAGAACCTTCCATTTGCAAAGAAATACTGGTTTCCGGGAGTTTTGCGTGCATCTTCCGGCTTGCCAATATACCCTTTTATGCTTACGATGGTGGTATCCACCGATATTTCAACCAACTCACGGCCTAACTCCTTTCCGAGTATCCCCTGGATCCTGAGGCGCAAATTTGTAGGGGGGAGATTGTAAACCTCGGTTCCGTTGTTAGTTAATTGAAAATGCAAATCAGGTCTGGTTATAGCAATTCTGGTGAATTCGGCCAGTATCTGTCTGTACTCGGCAGCATCGGATTTAAGAAATTTCCTTCTTGCAGGGATATTGTAGAATATGTTTCTTATAGAGAACATAGAGCCTTGTGGCGCAGCCACCTGGCTTACGGAATTGACTTTAGATTCAGAAATTTTTACCTCAGTGCCAGTCTCCTCTTTCTCTCTTTTGGTGCGTAAAGTCACCTCCGCTACAGAGGCAATGGAGGCCAGAGCCTCACCCCTGAAACCAAAAGTGCCAATCTGCTCCAGATCCTCAATTTGAGAAATCTTTGACGTTGCGTGTCTCTCAAAGGCAAGAACTGCATCCTCTTGAGACATTCCACAACCATTGTCTGCAACCTGAATGAGAGTTCTGCCGGAGTCTTTAATCAAAACCTTAATCTCTGTGGCTCCAGCATCAACGGCATTCTCCATTAACTCCTTGACCACGGAAGCGGGTCTTTGAACCACCTCCCCCGCAGCAATAAGATTTGAAACGTGTCCCGGAAGTATTTTGAGCATAATTGTTAATTATCTAACGCTGTCTATTTAAAAAAGTTGCTTAACGCGTCAGCAAAAAAGTAAACTACAGCCATCATAGCAAGAATTGATACTAGAATAATTATTCTTGATATCAAAGGAGAGATAGAGCTCTTTCTACCCTCATATACCGCCTTTTGAATCTTTCCGCGGATATGGCTTCCAATGATGTGAACATCATTGTTGCCCTGAGCAGCCTTAACTCTTCCCTCCAGCTCCTCTTTCTTAGGATCGTAGTAGCGAGGTTGGTAATTAAAGGACTTGTGCTTAGGTACATTAAAAAAATTGAATAAAGCCATTTGCCACTCGTTTAATTTATTTATACAAAGATAACAATAATTAATTTTCTACTTTTGTACTGTTATGAAAACTACAGAAACTATCTATCCGCAGTTTAGAATAGGCAACGGATACGACGTCCACAGACTGGCCCCAAGGCTCCCGCTCTGGATCTGTGGAATTAAACTACCACACGAAAAAGGCTGCGTTGCACACTCAGATGGAGATACCCCTCTCCACGCACTCTGCGATGCAATTCTTGGAGCACTCGCCCTTGGCGATATTGGAAAACACTTTCCGGACAGCTCCAACGAATACAGTGGCATTGACAGCAAAATTCTTCTGAAAAAGGTGAACATCTTAGCCCTTGAGCAAGGTTGGGTCGTAGGCAACTGTGACATAACCATTGCACTTCAACGCCCCAAGATAGCCCCCTATATTCAGGAGATGCGCTCAACAATAGCAGGTATACTCAATATAGACCTTAATTCCGTATCAGTCAAAGCCACCACCACAGAAAAACTCGGCTTTGTAGGAAGAGAAGAGGGAATAGAGAGCTGGGCAACCGTACTAATGATCCGGTAACCCAATCATTTACTCCTGGGGTAAGAAATCACTAACAAAAATTGATAATTTACACCCGGAAATTTGTCACATAATAAAAAAGTATTACTTTTGCCCTCCCAAACCAAACGCGGCGCGATAGCTCAGATGGTTAGAGCGCATGATTCATAATCATGAGGTCCCCAGTTCAATCCTGGGTCGCGCTACAAGAGAACCCCTTTTGCCAAAGCAAAAGGGGCTTTTTCATTTTGTACGCGATTCAAAGCTAGCTTTGATCGCAGCAAAATGAAAAAACCCCGCAATGGCTACGCCTTGCGGGGTTCTCTACTCTTGGGCTGTATTGCCGACCGTTACAGGATCACGGAGCGAAGCGAGGTAATCCTGGCCTTGCGAAAATCATTCAAATTAGGATTAACAGCGTAGGGAGGTAATCCTGGAATTGCGAAAATCATTCAAACCAGGATCACGGAGCAAAGCGACGTAATCCTGCAAACAAAACTGCAGATGACTCAAAATCATCACATTTTTTTTGTAATTTTATACAAACAAAATTGGAGGAGAGAGATATGGAGAGAGAGAACCGAAAAGACGTAGCCTTTTTCGAGGCGTGGCTAAAGGGTCGCAGATACAGCACCCGGACAATCAAGGTCTATTTGAATGCCATAAATGTATTTCTTAATTACTTCGCAGATAAAGATCCCGGGGATATTACAAATTCAGATTTAGTGCTGTTCAACAGGAACTACATTCTTAAGCGCGGATATTCAGCCTCATACCAAAATCAAGTGATAAATGCCATCAAACTCTATTATCAGAAGATTGAGAAAAGGCAACTCTCAATTGAAGAGATAGAGAGACCCAGAAAATACCGCCCGCTCCCGAAGGTCATCTCAAAGCAAGTCGTAGAGCAAATGCTTGTGTCAATTCCCAACTTCAAACACAAAACGGCACTCACCCTTGTTTATGCCTGCGGTTTGCGCAGAAGTGAAATCCTGAATCTAAAACTCGTGGATTTGGATTCCAAGCGTAAGACATTGACTGTCATCAATGGAAAAGGGCAGAAAGATAGGGTGCTACCATTAAGTGATAAACTTATGGATCTGATTATAAGATATTACAAAATGTACCGACCGAAAAAATATCTGATAGAGGGACAATCACCCGGAGAGCAATACAGCGAAACAAGCATAGAGAATATCTTTCACAAATATTTGGGAAAAATTATTAAAAATCATAGCTTTACACTACATTGTCTGCGACACAGTTATGCCACACATCTATTAGAGGCAGGAGTAAGTTTGAGATACATTCAGGAGTTGTTAGGACATAAAAGTAGCAAGACAACTGAGATATACACCTGGGTAAGTATGACCGGCCTCCAGAAGATCAAAAACCCTACAGATGACTTTGACTTATGAATAAAACATTAACTGCACCCAATTGCTTAATTTATATTATTCAATAAAACTATTTCAAGCCCCATTACTTCAACTCATTGATTCAACTTTATTGTATACATAAACAAGTTGTAGGCTAGTTAAAAAAAGCTGCTAAAATGAAAAATATGCAAGATGAAAGAATTAGTCTCTTTATTAAAGACCTTAATGATTGTTTAAAGCCGAATTATGAGATTGTTAAAAGTATTTTTAACAATGAATATGGCTTTCCTGCATTAGACCCTCTAAGAGATGAAATATGTAAATGTTTTATGTGTGGTTTATACCAATCTACAATAACACTAACAAACCATCTACTTGAAAGGTCATTAAAATTCTGCTTAGCAAGTAAATATACTTTCGAAACAAAAGAAAAAGAAAGTGACATTAGAACTGTATTTAAAGAAGGGATTGATAAATATGACAATTCTATGTTGGAGCAAACTATAAATGCAGCGTGTACACAAGGTATTATAACGAAAGACCAAAAAAAAGAACTCAAAGCATTTAGAGATAAATTTAGAAATCCTTATTCTCACGCGTTTAATAATATTTTTGAGGGCAAGAAAGTAAAAGGGAAAGTTATTTCTTCGGCAGACCTTGAAAATGGTATCGATAATTTTTTTAAGCACTGTTTTGATAAAACTACTGACGAAGAGTTTGACCTTGAAAATTTACCATTTGCTCAAGGCATAATGCAAATTAAAATTGCCAAAGAAGACTCATTGCCTTATTTCAAAAGGGTAGATGAAATTATCAGAGATATGTTAAACAAGATAGTTTCGCAAGAAAATAACCAGCCTACAACACACCGTATACTGCATAGCCTGCCGCAGGCGTAACACAGGCTACGCAGCATACGGCCAAACGTTGGCAGCAAGTGTATTAAGACAGCGACACGACAAACAAACGAGTGACAGAAACAGAAAAAAGTAAACCATTTTGACAGGTGACCAAAGACATAGAAACGATATAACAAACGGACAACGAGTAAGCCGACACTCATTGCCGACCCTCATTGCCGACCCTATGTTTTTTATTTTTTACCCACCCGCATTTTTTAAAAACAATTTTATGCCCACCCGCAAGTGGCACATTTGGCTTTGCCCCTACCCACAAAGCCGACCCTTCGCAAAGCCAAAAGAGCCACTTCTTATCATCGCTGTATTGTAAACAAAATTTACTTTATTGAATATAAGATGAAGTATTTAGAATGGAATAATATCATATCGGCTTATTTTTTCAACCCTGCCAATGCAGGAAAGGAAATTCATTTGTATCTAACCAAGAATGATATTATTGGTTTAGCAAGGCAAAATTTCAGCGGAGAAACAGAAGACGAAATTTGGACTGATTTTATCAATTCTATTAAACGTGGCATTCCGGGCTCAATCGGAAATGTGATTGCAAAGGCAAAACATGCTCATTCCAAAAACAATCTTATCGGCTTAAAAAAAGCGGACGGAACATTTGCCAAAATAGACGATGTTCCTGTTTTATATCCGCCTTACATTTCTTATTTGACTTTCATTGTGCTTCCGTTAATTGAAAGTCCTGACAACACTAACCTAAGAGCAAACAACTATTATAGAAGGCTTAATACTTTTCTGCAAAGTCATCAAATAAACGAAAACATCGGAACAACCGATTTTAGCAACAATCAAATAAATTGTTTGTGGGAAGATTTAGCGAATTGGGCTAATGTAAAAAACAATGGCGATTTAGGTTTGTTTAATGTAATTCCATTTCAAAACGCAAATTGGGTTTATGTTGGAAAAGTTTTTTCTCAATGTGTTCTGCCACCAAAGTTTTTAAACCGTTTACCGGAATTATTTGAGTCTATTGGTTTAGTGCCGAACACGTTTTACGATGACAAGTTTTTAAAAGAAAAAATCAAAAACAGTAGAACAGATTTAATTCCAAAAAGCACGTTAGATTTTTTGAAAAAGGATGATGAGTTATCCAATTCAATTATTCAAACAATCCAACGTCAATACAAAAAATGGTCAGGCGAAACACACGAAGAAATTGAAGAAGGAACAAGAAAGAAAAGAAAATACACCATTGCACCTTTGTTACTTCAATTTAAAGTAAACACAAACGATGAATTTATTAAGTTTTCTTACAGAATGTATTCTTCAAATGATTATCCGGAAGATTTGAAATTTGGTGAGCACGAAAACTTGTATGAAATTAATGGCTGGTCAAAAACACTACCACTTGATTTTGAAGAAGGACTTGAACTTAAAGATAATTTCAACAAATGGATTGCAAAATTTCCAAATCGTGATGTGAGATTATTTGTAAGTGCAGGAACATTTCAGTTGAGTAATGATTTTTGGATTGAAACGGACTTTCTTTCAACAACAGAACGAATGTATTTGCTGTGCAAAAATGACAAACAAGAACTAATAAGAGATTGGGGAAAAACATTCGGTAACGGAAATTTTAAACAAGAAGATTTTGACGGCTTGCCTGAAAACTATTCTTTGTTTTGGTTTCGCAATCCAACACAAGGACTTTCTGAAATTCCACTTCTTACACTTTACACTGAAAAACGAATTGAATTAGTTGGTGGGTTAAAAATAAATTTCAGAACCTATTCAAATGAATTTTTACCGGAAGTTGAAATTGTAAATTCACACGGAAAAGAAAATGTTTATTTACAATACAAAGATACGGACGAAAAAATATATCTTTCTAAAAAAACATCGCTCAACAACCGTTGGTTATTACCTGAAACAACAGCAATAAACACCGATTTTTACATTAAAGTTGAAGATGAAAAATTTTCAGGAAATGCACTTGTATACAATCTTGTTTCTTCTGACAATACCGCTATCAAAGTTAATGAATCTAAATTGCCCAAAAGAGATTCCTTTGGAAGAAAAATCACAACTGATGTAGAACAATATTGTTTAGGCAGCAATATCATAAACCCAAACATTCAACGACAAGTCCTTTACACACATTTATTCCGTTCCATAAACACAGATACAGCTACACAAATAACAACAGGAATATTTAATCACCATTGCGGAAATAGACTATGCGATTTTCTTTCATTAAAAAGCGTAATGACTACTGAAGAATTTTTCAGAGCATTTGAGTTTTACTATTCAAAAGAATTTTCTGAACAGCGAGAAAGTTCAAATTTCAATCTCACAAAATTGAAAAGAGCATCTTTAAATTTTTATGATTTTATCGGAATTCTTGATTATGATTACGAAACAAAAAGTATTGTGTTGAATCCTCCTCAATTAATCTACATACCTACAACAAAAGGAAGAAAAGTTTTGCTGATTGGTGCAAGAGATTCAGCATTGATTGAAACAATCATAAAAACTGCACCAAAACACAATTTACAAGTAGAAATAACGAAACAATTTTCTACCAATGAAAGATTGCTTTTACCCGATGTTATTACTATAAAAGCATTTCAACAATCTTCTGACAACTTTGGTGAAAAAAGCTTAGTAGCATTTGCAGATGAATTGCAGATAAAATTCAATGAAAATACACTACCTCAAGTTGCATTCCTGAATTTTTCAGCAAGCATCACAGAATATGAGAGCTTATTACAACTTACAGATGAAAATGATTACGATTGGGCAAGATATACTTTCAATCCTGAAACTTTAATGTTTGAGAAATGCGAGGAAAATTCAATTGATAAATCATTTTCATTACTTCAATACAAATTAAACGAATACACCTATCAACACAAACTTTGGAAAGAAAACAAATGTTACCAGATTGATATGAATTGGGGAAGATTTATTGCGTTAAAACATTTCAAAAAGGACGTGATTTTGTTTGATAGTACGCATACTAAAGTTGCCATTCCAATAGAACTTCCTTTACCAAGACTACTTGCCGAATCAATTATGCTATTAAGTGGATTAGCACCAGATTTCAGAGTAATTGAAGAAAAAAAATATAGAATTTACGTAAATATACCAAGCATATTTACGTCAAATTTATTCAGCAGATTAGGTCAAACACCAATAAATAAAACATTATGAAAGACCCAATAGGTTCGTTTGAAACCATAAAAGAAAATTTTATACGCTATGTAAAAACATCGTTCGGAACAAAGTTTGAAGGCGTTGAAAAAGAGCGTTACGATTTGCTGAATTACGACAGAGTTCTTTATCGTAAACCTTGGATTGAACCATTGCCCGACTATGTTTCAAGTGGGAAAAAAATAAATGACTTAACAGCTGAAGATTTAGGAAATGCTTTGAACGAAGGAGAAGTCGAAACATTCAAAGGACTTGTAAATACCGGACTTGTAGGGAATTTTCCTTTGCATTCGCACCAAGCGGAAATGTTGAAACAAGCATTGCTTGGAAATAATTGTATTATCACTTCCGGTACAGGTTCAGGAAAAACAGAATCTTTTTTACTTCCGTTGTTTGCTCAACTTTCAAAAGAACTTGCAAATTGGACAGCACCCAATCAACAATCTACAAGCATAAATACTTGGTGGCGTGAAAATGGTGGACTTTCTGCAAAGCAAATTGTCAATACTTCAAATTTCACGTTAAGCAACGATGTAAGACAACGCAATCACGAAACACGAAAAGCCGGTGTAAGAGCTTTGATTCTCTATCCGATGAACGCTTTGGTGGAAGACCAAATGAGCCGTTTGCGTAAAGCGTTAGATTCTGACGACACAAGAAATTGGTTGAGCAAAAACACAAACGGAAATAAAATTTATTTTGGACGATACAATGGAAGTTCGCCTGTTGCCGGTGAGTTGAAGAAAATAAAAGATGACGGTACTTTTGCAATCAACACCAACAAAGTAAAACAACTCAAAGAACAGTTACAGCAAATTGAAACGGATTCAAACCGTGTTGCACAATACATTCAACAAACAGGAAAAACAGGAAACGATGCAAAAGATTTAAAATCATTCTTCCAACGCTTAGACGGTGCAGAAATGAGAAGTCGTTTTGATATGCAAGTTGCACCACCCGACATTATGATTACAAACTACTCAATGTTGAGCATAATGTTAATGCGTGACATTGACAAAGGAATATTTAATGAAACAAAACAATGGTTAGAAGAAAGCGAAAACAATATTTTTCACTTAATCATTGACGAGTTGCACTTATACAGAGGAACGCAAGGAACAGAAGTTGCATATTTACTCAAACTTGTTCTTAATCGTTTAGGGTTAAATCCTAATCACCCACAATTGCGAATTCTTGCTTCAAGTGCTTCGTTGGAAGCAAAAGAAGAAACGAAAGAAGGACAGGAAAGCAAGCAGTTTTTGAAGGACTTTTTTGGAACAGAAAAACCGTTCAAAATTATTGAAGGAAAAAATAATCCGATTACCGCGTTCCCTGAAAATGGAATAAAACTTCCAATAAATCCTTTCAAAGAAATTGCGGAAAAATTTTCGGAAGTAAAAGGAAATATTACTGCCGTAAATTTCATTTCAACTTGTGAAGCAAGTGCAACACAACTTGCAACAGCGTTTAATTTACCACAAGAAGGAAACGGAATTTCAAAATTAATTTCAGTAATAATCAATCCAAGCTTTCAATTAAAAGAACGTTTGTTTTCGCCTTGTCAAGATTACAAAGCAGTTTGTTCAACCCAAGCAAACGGTGATGATGATAACGGAAAATATTTTGCTGAAACAATTTTTGAAAGAACATCCAATAAAGAAGATTTAGAAAATGCTTTGCGTGGTTTGTTGATTGTAAGAGCGATGTTAGATGAAAAAGAATTTGAAGACATTGCAA
The DNA here is from genome assembly GCA_028700975.1 of Bacteroidales bacterium. Classification (GTDB taxonomy): domain Bacteria; phylum Bacteroidota; class Bacteroidia; order Bacteroidales; family UBA932; genus Bact-08. The sequence goes on from JAQVRQ010000015.1 coordinate 28,613, forward strand.
AAACAATTCCTGACGATAGGAAATTACCACGTTTTAGATTTCACTATTTCTTTAGAAACATTGAAGGAATTTGGGCATCTGTTAAACCAGACGAAATTGACCAGAAATATTCAGACGAAGGAAGGACTGTTGGTAAACTTTATTCAACTACACGAATAAATTCAGAAAAAGGAAACCGTGTTTTAGAATTACTCTATTGTGATAATTGTGGAACAACCTTATTTGGTGGTAGCCGATTGGTAACTAGAAATGAATCGGGAAACAACTCTTTTGAAATGCTTCCGATTAGCCCTAACATTGAAGGTATTCCTGAAAAAACGCCTGCTAAATTGGTTGAAAGGCGAAGTTACCAAGAATACGCTGTATTTTGGGCTTGCGGAAATCAACAATACACGCCACACGATGCGGAAGCAGGTATTCCGCAAGTTGGTTGGCGACAACCAACTATGAACGGTTTTAATCAAACTGATTTTCTTGCAGATTGGATTCCCGCTTCACTGAATTGTATTTCGGGCGACATTGATAATTCACATAACAAGGCGGACGAAAAACCTGAACAATGGATAAAAGGATATTATTTCATCATTACAAACAATTCAAATCGCGACATTGCTTTGCCTGATGCAAATGGAAACATTTCTGAGATTGAAACACACAAAGCATTACCAAGCGTTTGTCCAAGCTGTGGCGTAAATCATCAAAAAAGACGACAAGATTGGAATAAAAATAAAACTTCTTCTATTCGTGGTTTTAGAACCGGTTTCGCTAAAACAACACAAATGTTTGCAAAGGAATTGATGTATCAACTTCCGAGTAACGAAGCCGAAAGAAAATTAGTTGTTTTTTCTGATAGTCGAGAAGATGCAGCCCAAATTGCAAACGGAATTGAACGCAATCACTTTTCTGATTTAATGCGTGAAGTTTTAGTCAAAGAATTGCATTCAAACTTGATGTTCCGTTTTAAAATTGTAGATGCTTTTGACAAAGGCAATACAACAAGAAAACAAGAACTAAAAGAGCAATCGCAAACAATTTTTGATGAAATTGAATTCTTAGTTGAAAATTCCGCTTACACAGGAACAAACGCAAGCCGCATACGAGAAAAACAAGAAGCAGAAATAAAGTTGAACGAAATCCGTTCGCTGACTTTGAATATAAGAAGTTTAGTTCACATCACAAATTCATTAAATCTTGCACCCCTTATTAAACACTTTGTTGGTTTAGGAATAAATCCAGGCGGTAATGACATTGCTTTACAAACAAGGTTATTGAACAACAATTTTGTTCCTTGGTATGACCTGATTGATTTTACAAATTTTCAATGGGCTGCTGGTGCAAACCAGGATTACATTGACGCATTGAAAGAAGGTTCATTTGACGGTCTTGCTACAATATTTTTCGGTTCGCTGTTTTATTCGTTTGAATCTTCCGCATTGGGATATGTTTGTATAAATCCTGAATTACAGGTTATCACAGACCAAGCAAGAACTGTTGCTTTAGCAAAAGATGATTTTTTACAAATCGTAAATTCCACAATCCGGATTTTGGGTGATAAATACAAACACAATAAAGTTGAAGATGCAAGTCCATTCAACTTTACGCAATACAACGATTTTCCCGGACAAGTCAAAAAATACATTCGTGCAGTTGAAACAAGGTATTCAAAAAATCAAAACGAAATTGGCGATGCCGTTTTTAATACGCTTTCAACAAGTAGTTTATTGAGAGGCGACACAGGCATTCAAATTGAAAACCTATTTATCAAAGTGGCACGTTCAACGGATTCAATTTGGACAAGTCAAAGAGGAAGCAGACCTCACTTGCATTTTAGTGGTGGAATTTGCACTCATTCTGTTACGTCACTGCAACAGCAACCGGACAGAATTTGTGATGATGTTTGGAAAGAAAATTATCTTTCTTACAACGCCATTAAGCAACAACGTGAACCAATCCGTTTGCATTGCGAAGAACTCACCGGACAAACAGATGACCAATTTGAAAGACAAAGACATTTCAGAAATATCATATTACCAGATGAAGGCAACAAACAAGTCAAAACAATAGACTTATTGAGCGTAACAACAACACTTGAAGTTGGTGTTGATATCGGTGCATTGCAAGCCGTGATGTTGGGTAATATGCCACCGCAACGTTTCAACTATCAACAAAGAGTTGGTCGTGCAGGACGTAGAGGACAAGCTTATTCCGTTATTTTGACATTTTGTAGAGGTAGAAGCCACGATGAGTTTTACTTTGCTAACCCTCAAAAAATTACAGGCGATGCTCCACCAACGCCTTTCTTGACAATGGGACAAGAAAGGATTTTTAAACGTTTGCTTGCAAAAGAAATTTTTCGCAAAGCATACGTTGAAAAAGAAATTGACATTACTTCAGATGATAAATCAAGTGTTCACGGAGAATTTGGTTCAGTTGATAGTTGGACGATTTACAAACCTGAAATTTCTAATTGGATAAATGAAAACAGAACTGTCATCGAACAAACAGTAGATGCATTACTAACGCCACAGCTAAAAGACAAGAAAGATGAATTTGTAAATTGGGTTGCAGATACAACAACGCCAAATGGTTTAATTGAAAAAGCAGAAAGCATTATCAATAATGAAGAAATTGCAAGTAATGACATTTCTGAAAAATTTGCCGAAGGCGGAATTTTGCCAATGTTTGGAATGCCGACCACAGTTAAAAACTTGTACCACGGTATAAACAGGAAACCAGAACCACTCTCAATTGACAGAGCACAAGCAATGGCAATTTATGAATTTGCACCGGGATCACAGAAAACAAAAGACAAAGCTATTCATCAAGTAATTGGTTTTACAAGCGATTTTATCAAGGTTCACAATGGCATTAAAAATGCTGACACAGTCAATCAACTTCCCTTTTCACTTAACCGTTGGTTTGTACGCTGTAGGGCTTGCGGATTTTTTGAAACGTATTCGGAAGAACGAAAAGCAGAATTGGAAAGTCAAAGTGAATTTGATGTTTGTCCAAATTGTGGTGAAGACAATCCGAATAAATATCAACCGCCATTTAAACTGAAATCGCCAAGAGCATACAGAACAAATCTTTCAGCCGGAAGCGACACAAAAGATGATTCTGAATTTTTGCTTTCACGTCCGCCAATTTTTGCAGAGAAAACAGGTTCAGCAAACGTAGAAACTATAAGTAACGCTTCAATTTCTATTTCTGATAATGATGTTACTTGGCGTGTGAATACAAATTCAGATAAATTTTTTACAGGACGACTTTACAATACAAATAACCGTTTTCCTTTTAATTCAAATGGATATTGGTTCAATAACCAATGGTTATTAAATGACTTTGCAACAAATGTCCCTGATGAAAATGGCTATTCTATGCTTATACAGCAAATCGTAACAAGTGCAGACGAGCAAATTGCGTTAGCGAGCAATAAAAACACAGAGATATTCAGAATTGCACCAGCAAATGTTTCGTATGAACTTGACTTAAATATGTTTTTTAGCGAAACAGATTTGCCACACGTCAAAGCACAAAATAACGGAGTGCGTTCCGGTTATTATTCCGCTGCATTTTTACTTCAAAGAATTTTAGCAGACAAACTTGATGTTGACCCAACAGAAATTGAAATTGCTGATATTTCAATGAAAGAACTTGAAGACGGAAGAAGAATTGCTGAAATTATCTTGACTGATGAATTACCAAACGGTTCGGGCTTCGTAAGATTTTTATACAAAAACCTTGCAAACATTCTTTCAGAATCCATAAATCCAAGCAATGCGAATAGTTATTTAGGGAAAATTCATTCGGAAACTCATCAAGGGAAATGTGATGATGCTTGTTATGATTGTTTGAAAGTTTTCCGGAATATGAATTATCATAGTTTGCTTGATTGGCGTTTAGGTATATCAATGCTTCGTGTAATGAATGATTCAACTTTTGTTTGCGGTGCGGACGGAAATTTCAACTTTGTTGAATTGCAGAATTGGTTTGCATTTGCAACGGAATTAAGAAATGCTTTTGCTCAAAGTTTTGGTTTCTCAAATACAGCCGAGATAAATGGTTTGCCAATTATCAAATTTGGAAGAAATCAAAGAAACGTGATAATGATTGTTCACCCATTTTGGAATATGAGAAATTTCACGGAAGCAAATTGGTTGGCGGAAATTTACAATGAAATAAAAGAACATACAGAAAGTAATGGTGGAAAAATTAGCATAATTGACACATTTAACTTGCATCGCAGACCAGGTTGGTGTTATGAAAAATTGATTGAGAGATGATGAATAAAATTGGAGAAACAAATTTTAAGGAAATCAAACGTATTTCGCCAAGCCAATTTTATTCAATGAAAAATTGTGCTTACAAATCATTATTGGCAGAAGCGTTTGACAAGAAGCCTTTACTTCCACTTTCGCCAAATGCCTATTTCGGAACAGTACTGCACAAAATGCTTGAACTGATTGCAAAGGGAATTGTGAAAAGTGAAGATGATTTTAATGCGGAATTTGACAAGCAAGTGAAAGCACTTGAAGAAGATTTGCAACAAAAAGGTTTTGGTTTTTTTGTTCCTTTAAAAATTAAGTTGCGAAATTTTGGATTGAAAAAAATTCAACTAAAAAAGCATTTGCGAAGCGAATCTGAAAAAATAACAAGTTTAGGTAACATTAAATTTTATTCTGAAAAATGGTTTGAATCAAACGACAAATTGATTGGCGGAAAAGTTGATTTAGTGATTGAAAACGGAAGCGAAATTGAAATAATTGATTTTAAAACCGGAGCAATCACACAAGATTGTTTAGATGATGAAGGCGAAATTTATTCAGATGTAAAGATTGAATACAAAGAACAACTTAAACTTTATGCATACTTGTATTTTGAAAACACAAACATGTTTCCAACGGATTTGAGTTTGGTTGATTTAGCGAAGCAAAAATTTCCGGTTGAATTTTCAGAACAAGAATGTAAATCGCTTTTTGATGAAGCAAAAAGCCTTTTAAAATCTACTAATGATAGTATAAAAACAAAATCATTTTCAGCAAATCCAAAACAAGAAAATTGCAAGTATTGCCTTTACAGACCGGCTTGTTCTTTCTTTCATAAGAAACTTGAAACAGATTTTTCTTTCAACGATGTGTTGAGTGAAATTAAAGACGTGAAGAAATTTCAGAATGGAAATGTGAGTTTATTTTTACAATATGGAAATAAGAATTTAACCATTAAAAATTTTGCTGTCGAAGAATTTGACAAGCTAAATAATCACAAGAACAAACAAATTAGAATTTATAATTTGAGAAAGGAAGCAGCCGAATTTGTTTATTCTGTGACCGACACAACAATGATTTATGAATAAGAGTAGAGAACATAAAATTCCGATACTTTCTTTTTTTTCAGGAGGAGGTTTTATGGATATGGGATTTGAACAAGCCGGGTTTGAGGTAATTTGGACAAATGAATTTGATGAAACTTTCGCCAAACTTCACGCTGCCGGTATGACTTCGTGGAGAAAATCGCAGGGCAATGGAATAAAAGCAGAAATATTCAATGCGAAATCAATCACAGAAGTAAAATCAGAAGAAATTGTTTCAGAAGCGTTTCCAAACGGAAAACCCGAACACTTTGGAATGATTGGAGGACCGCCTTGTCAGGACTTTAGTATGAATGGTTCATTAAAAGGTTTTGGCGGAGAAAGAGGAAAACTTACAATTGTATACTTTGATAAAATCTTGGAATTAAAACCAACGTTCTTCGTTATGGAAAATGTTACCGGTTTAACAAAGAGAAAAGACACAAAAGAGTATTTACAAACGCTATTGAAGCGTGTTGAAAAAGAATACTACGTTGATCACGAAAACCTAAATTCGTTGAATTATGGTGTTCCGCAACACAGAGAACGTGTATTTTTTGTAGGTATTAGAAAAGATTGTATGAGCAAAAAAGCCATTGAAAAAGCACCGTTTGGTAAATGGTTTCCTTTTCCTGTAAACGAAAAATATCACGATTCTGCGACAAAGTATAATTGGGGAAAACAAATACCTTTTGGGAACAAATTGAAAAAACCAGAAGATGTTCCTTTTGAATTGTGTGTTGAAAGCTGTTTAGTACCAAATAGTAAAATTGATATTATTCCGAATGCAAATGAGGTCTTTACCTTGCACAAGCATTTAAGCGAGTTAAGTAAAATAGCTGAAGGAGAAACAAATAGACCATCTTTTAAACGATTACACCGCTATAAATATAGCCCAACAGCTTGTTATGGAAACAATGAAGTTCATTTACACCCGTATTTAAATAGGCGTTTATCTGCGAGGGAGGCTCTAAGAATACAAGGTGTGCCTGATGAATATATACTTCCGCCAGAAATTTCATTATCTAAGAAATTTAAAATGATTGGTAATGGCGTTCCTGTTCCATTAGCTAAAGCAGTAGCAGAATCATTAAAAGACTTTTTATTAACAAATGAAATCATATAAATCCCTCAATATTTTGCAAGCACATTGCCAAAGCCCCACGAGCCAACGCTCAGTCCAAACTTTGTCAAAGAGCTTGCAAAGCCAACGCAAGAAAAATTGTTTTTAAAAAATTTCCCGACCCTTCAAAAAAATAAAAAACGCAACGCACAACCCGACACAGACAGGCAAAAAAGCAAACAGACAATGACACTGAAACCCAACATTGACAATGTTTTACAAGGACGGACGACAGAACACCAGCTGCCAACAGCACCTATACGCAAGTGGGGGTTCAGTGCTTCGGTTGACAAATTATCGTATATTTGAACTGTAGTTCTTCGTAGGAAAGTTTAGTGCAAGAAAGCCCCCACCTGCGTATAGCTGCAAAACGTTGTGTGTCATTAAAGAAACGAGATGAATAAAATTTACAAAAGACTTTTATCTTCAAAAATTGAAAACTTCTTAAACGAATATCTATCATCAAGAGAAGTATTTGAAGACCTTGATAAAAGAAATAAACTTCTTCATCCAGGAGAATATGGCACATATCGTGAAAAAATATGTGATGAATTAATCAAATTCAGTATCCCAAGTAAATTTGAAACAG
>JAQVRQ010000016.1:0-15694 GCA_028700975.1 Bacteroidales bacterium
TTAATTAATAAACTATCTGAATATATAATATCACCTGGAGCTTCTCCGCTCCCAGGCTCCAAAGAGATAATGATAATTAACGGATATGCCGGCACTGGCAAAACGTCTGTTCTAGCCTCACTGGTTAAGGTGCTTAATGAGTTTGAGAGAAACTCAATACTTCTGGCTCCAACAGGACGGGCGGCAAAAGTTTTATCGGGCTATACAGGAAAGAGGGCCTATACAATACATAAGCATATTTACAGACAACGTTCAATGAGTGATGGTGTCGGACTTTTTTCACTTAATGTTAACCTAAATAAAGAGAGCATATACATTATAGATGAGGCTTCTCTTATTTCTAATGATAGTGATGGATCTGCTTTTGGTTCGGGTCGTCTTCTTGACGATCTAATATCATTTGTTTATTCTGGCGATGGAAATAAACTGATTCTAACTGGAGATTCTGCTCAGTTACCTCCTGTTGGGTTTGAATTTTCTGAGGCACTTAATCTTAAAAGTATGGAGAATCACGGGGCTATTCTCTACTCACAGTTAAGAAGTGTTGTAAGGCAAGCAAAAGATTCCGGAATTCTCCATAATGCTACAATATTAAGGAATATGATAGAGAGTGGAGTAGAAAAAAGACCCTCTTTTGAAATAAAGGGTTTTGATGATGTTAAAAGGATATCGGGGGGAGAATTAATTGAGGAGCTGGATAGTGCTTATAGTAAATGGGGCGAAGATGAGACTCTCGTTCTTTGCAGATCAAACAAAAGAGCAAATAGATATAATAATGGAATAAGATCTTCAGTTTTATTTAGAGAGGAGAGGGTTGGAAGGGGGGATAAACTGATGATCGTTAAAAACTGTTACCAGTTTCTGGAGGAGGCTCAGAATATTGGTTTTATAGCCAATGGTGATGTTGCTGAACTATTGAATATTTCTAACTATGAGGATAGATATGGACTTACGTTTGCTGATGCTCTTCTCTCTTTTCCTGATTATGACAATCTTGAAATTAAGGCAAAAATTGTTCTTGATACCTTGGAGAGTGAAACTGCCTCTTTAGGAGCTGAGCAACAGAGACGATTATTCTCTGAGATAATGGAGGATTACTCTCATATAAAAACAAAACGTAAAAGAATAGCAGCTGTTCGTGAAGATAAATATTTTAACGCATTGCAAGTTAAATTTGCATCAGCTATAACGTGTCATAAATCTCAGGGCGGACAGTGGTCGGCTGTTTTTATTGATAACCCTTTCTGGAGAGATGAAATTTCTCTTGATGACCTTAAATGGCTATATACAGCATTAACCAGAGCTACAGAACAAATCTATTTTGTTAACTTTAACGACTCATTTTTTAGTAAAACATAATTATAACCGGTATGATGAATATATTTAAGAGACTTTCAATTACTTCTGTTGCTATCATTATCTATTCTTTTTCAATAGGACAGGATTTGAAACAGCTTTCTAGTGTTTTATCGTGGAAGGATAACTCTTCAATTTTAATGACTCGTGTCGAAAATGAGAAGAGGATTTACCAGGAGTTTAATATTAATACAGGTTCAATTGTAGAGGTAGACAAGCCCATTGAGGTAGCAAAAGCATCTGTGTTAATAAAGGAGGGCGATATTTTTTATACTGGAATGGATGGAATTGAGAGAAGAGTTACATACACAGAGTTGGAAGAGAAAAATCCTGAACTATCTCCAAATGGCGAATATGTAGCCTTTACAAGGAATAGTGATTTATACACAATAGGTATTGATGGTACAAATGAAGTCAGATATACGAATGATGGATCTGAGCTAATCTTGAATGGTTGGGCCTCTTGGGTATATTATGAAGAGATACTTGGAAGAGCATCTCGCTACAAAGCATTCTGGTGGTCTCCGGATAGCAGAACTATTGCCTTTATGAGATTTGATGATTCAAATGTACCAATGTTTCCAATTTATGAACCATCCGGTAAACACGGTAAAGTTGTACGAACAAGATATCCAAAAGCGGGAGACTCAAATCCGCTAGTGAGAATTGGATTTGCTGATATAGCTTCAGGCTCTGTTTTGTGGGGGGATTTTAATGAATTAGATGATCAGTACTTTGGTACTCCATATTGGAATAGTAATTCGGATGAGCTCCTTGTCCAATGGATGGATAGAGAACAGAGCAATTTTATGCTCTATTCGGTATTTAGAAATAGTGGTGAGAAAAGAGTTGTCTATAAAGAACATCAGGATACCTGGATAGATTGGCTGGAGGAGGTGAGATTTGGCAAAAATGGGTTTTATTTTGTCAGGGACTTTGAGCTATGGGAGCAAATTTATTATCAGAGCTATGATGGAAAGGATTTTGTTAAGTTAACAGATAATAAAAATTGGGGAGTTAGGTTTTTAAATTTTGATGAGGAGAACAGAACCTTATATTTTACAGCTAGAAGAGAGACTTCTGTGAAAAATGACTTTTATCTTTTGTCTTGGAATAAAGGAGTCAAAAAAAGTGAAATTAAAAGATTGTCTGTTTCTGATTGGAATTATTCATCGGTTGTTCTATCTCCGGATATGAAGAATTTTGTTGCAAATGTATCTACTCTCTCGGATCCTACAGCTACAATTATCGTCTCTTTAGGAAAGGGAGGGGTTGGCAAAAGGGGTGATTATATTTTTGTTCAGGATGCAGCAGATGGTGTTAATCTTGAAAGTTTGCCTAAAGCAGAAATGCTATATATTACCACTCACGATGGTTATAGATTGCCTGCCTCTGTTATCTGGCCAGAAAAAATGGATAAAACGAAAAAGCATCCTGTTATTGTAAGTATGTATGGAGGACCAAATTCTGGTACAGTAATGAATTCTTGGAGGAATCCCTCTGAAGATACTAAGTTTTGGTATAAAAAGGGGGTTATTCAGATTAGTATTGATCATAGAGCATCTGGTCATTGTGGTAAAGAGGGGCTTAATTTTATTCACAGAAACTTAGGAAAACAAGAGATTGCAGACTATATCTTATGGGCTAAATTTTTAAATACTCTCCCTTTTGTTGATTCTCAAAAAATTGGAATAACAGGTTTTTCATATGGGGGAACTATGACATTACTTGCTTTAACTGAAGGTGCTGACTATTTTAGGTTTGGTGTTGCCGGAGGTGGTGTTTATGACTGGCATCTATATGATACCCATTATACAGAAAGGTATATGGATACACCTCAGAAAAATCCGGTGGGTTATAAAACCACATCTGTACTTGGATTAGTTTCCAAATACAGAAGTGAATTGGGATCGAGATTATTTATTACTCACGGAACTTCAGATGATAATGTCCATTTTCAAAATACACTTCAGTTGATTGATGCTCTACAAAAGGCTGGAAAGCAGTTTGATTTGATGATTTATCCAGGAGGAATGCATGGGTATCGAGGTCCTCAGTCTCTTCACGACAGGGCAGCTACAAGAGCTTTCTGGTTAAAATATCTTTTTGATTAAAGCATTGCAAGAAGCATAAGTTCATCATAAAGTTCCCAAATTAAGGTCTCGTCACCTTTTATACTTTTATCAGCAAGAATTTCATTAGACTTGAATGGATGGCCATTCTCAATTTTATCTGAATTGTTGTAGCTTGTAACAACCATTCCGGAAGTTATGGTGTATTTGTTGTCGATATTGTGCTTTTTACTTTTTACACTAAGATCTATATCTGATCTTGAGTAGTCATAATACCATTTTCCATTATATTCCTTGTATCCTACAACATACTTGGCTTCGTTGACTTTTATCTTTAAATGTGATGGTTTGCCTTTGATAAATGAAAGATAAGCATCTTCTCTATTATGAAGATTCATTGAGAATTCAATTTTAGCAATAGCAAAGGATTCAGAATCAATGTAGATCTTACCATTATACAGAATTTGTTCACAGGATTGTTTCTGATTAAAGTTAACTATGAAAAATGTTTTTCCATCTTGTGATATTGGATTACCATATTCAAAGTTATATAGGTCCTCCATTTTCTGAAATTCACATCCAGGAAAAGAGTATTTAATAATATCAAGTCTAGCAATATTATTTGGCCCTCCTTGTAGTTTGAAGAGAATTGGGTCAGCGTTGAAAGTGTTGTTTTTCCTGATTTTTTTAACTAGAATTTTGTCATTTTTTCCAGAAAAGTATGAGGCCTTTTCTACGTCTAAAAGAGCTTCATTTAAAGAGATTGTACTATTATCTTTTTTTACATTCTCTTTGTAATAGGTTGAAATGCAAGATTTATTACTTTCATAATTTTTTCCAATCTTATTAAAAGCTTCAGCTACCAGAATACTTGCGTCGTATCTGGGATTAGTTACTAAAGGAGCATCTGTTGCAGCGAGTGCGTTAAAAGATGCTGTAGTCATTAATGTGGCTAACGTAAATGCAGTAATTTTTGATTTCATTGTAATGGTGTTTTTGCAGTTTTATTTTCTGCAATATAGACGACCCATTACTTTAAAAAGTTGCATTTAAAATTTTATATGGCTATAATATATTGAGTGATTGTTCTTTAATCTTTTCTAATTCCTCTTTCATCTCTACAACTATTTTTTGAATCTCTGCGAAATTTGCTTTCGACCCGAGAGTGTTTATCTCTCTTCCTATCTCTTGTGATATAAATCCAAGTTTTTTTCCAGGCATCTCTTCCTTTTCGATAGTTTCAAGAAAATAATCGCAATGTTGTTTTAGTCTTACCTTCTCTTCAGTAATGTCAAGCTTTTCCAGATAATAAATTAACTCTTGTTCAAATCTGTTTTCATCTGCTGTCAAGCCAGAATCGGCAAATCTGGATAGGATTCTTCCTCTAACAGCCTCACTTCTTAAAGAGTCAAGTCTTTCTGTTTTGGACAACAAATTTTGAATGTTTGATACTCTTCTCCTTAGGTCCTGTTCAAGATTTGCCCCTTCAGAAGATCTATAATCATTGAGTAATTTTGCGGCATTAATAATTGACTCCCTGAGCTCGGGCCAATACGCCTCTATTTCAATGGGTTTATTGGACTCGATAACATCTGGCATTTTGAGTATAACGGGCAGTAAATCACTTTCATTTGCTTGAATTTCCAAAGTTTGGCAAAGTTGTGTTATTTGTCTCCAGTACGATTGAAAGACATCTTGGTTAATGTGCTTTCCGATACTCTCTTCTGAGCTTTCGATAGATATGTAAAGATCTATACTGCCTCTGCCCAGCATTGTTGAAAGCATTTGCTTCGTCTCAATTTCCTTCTCTCTTGGGATATATTGAGTTTTAAAATTGATATCTGCATTTTTACCATTTACAGATCTAATTTCAACTGATATCTTTCCGGCTGTTGTTATTGTTTCTGACTTACCAAAGCCTGTCATTGATTTAAGCATTGTCTCTCTTGATTAGTTAATACGAGGTGTCGCAAAGTTACGTAAGAAATCTTATATTTGCGGTTCAAAAATGAAATAGTATGGAAGAGATTCGAAGTGTTGCAGCAGAAGAGCGTCAGCTCAATTTTCTTGAGGAAATAGTTGAAAATGATTTGGCTGTAGGAAAGCATAATTCAATTCTTACAAGATTCCCTCCGGAACCTAATGGCTATCTGCACATAGGGCACGCTAAAAGTATATGCCTAAACTTTGGTCTTGCAAAAAAATATGGTGGAAAGACAAATCTTCGATTTGACGATACTAATCCTACAAAAGAGGATGTTGAGTATGTCGATTCAATAAAAGAAGATGTGAAGTGGCTTGGCTTTAATTGGGTTTCAGAGTTTTACGCGTCTGATTATTTTGAGCAACTATACGAGTGGGCAAAGGACCTTATAAGAAAGAATCTTGCTTATGTTGATGACCAAACGCAGGAGGAGATACGGATTAACAGAGGCACAGTGACAAGACCGGGTATTGCAAGTCCCTGGAGAGAGAGAGAGGTTGAAGAGAATATTGATCTTTTTGAAAGGATGAGAAGGGGTGAGTTCAAAGATGGGGCAAAGGTACTAAGGGCGAAAATTGATATGTCTCATAGTAATATGCTTATGAGAGATCCTATACTATACAGGATTATTCACGCTTATCATCATAGAACTGGTGATAAATGGTGTATCTATCCTATGTATGATTATGCCCACGGTCAAAGTGATTCAATAGAGAAGATTACTCACTCAATTTGTACTCTTGAATTTGATGTTCACAGACCTCTTTATGATTGGTTTATTGAAAAATTAAATATATTTCCTTCAAGACAATATGAGTTTGCAAGATTAAATCTAACCTATACCGTAATGTCCAAAAGGAAGCTTTTGGAACTTGTTAAGAGTGGTTTTGTTGCAGGTTGGGACGATCCTAGGATGCCAACAATTTGTGGGCTGAGAAAAAGAGGTTATACTCCTGAGAGTATTAGATTATTTGCTGATAAAGTGGGTGTGGCAAAGCGAGATAATATTATTGACCTATCTCTGCTCGAGTGGTGTGTTAGAGAGGATCTGAATAAAAGATCCAACAGATATATGACAGTCATTAATCCTGTTAAATTGACGATATCTAATTATCCAAAAGATAAGGTTGAGATTTTTAATGCTCCTGTTAATCAGGAAAACCCGGATGCCGGGACAAGAGAGATCCCCTTTTCAAGAGAACTCTATATTGAAAGAGAGGACTTTATGGAGGAGCCACCAAAAAAATATTTCAGACTCAGACCTGGTGGCGAGGTAAGACTTAAGTACTCATATATTATTAAATGTGAGGAGATAATTAAGGATAATGACGGAAATATTACGGAGATAGTATGTTCCTATGACCCTCAAAGCAGACCTGGAACTGGAGAGTGGAGATCTGTTAAGGGTACCATTCACTGGGTATCGGTTCCACACGCTGCTGAAACAGAACTAAGACTTTTTGACAGATTGTTTACTGAAGCAGATATGGACTCTATTCCGCAAGATAAAAGCTATACTGATTTTCTTAATCCAAACTCACTTGTGATTACAACTGGTTATTCAGAACCGGCTGTTGCAAAAGATGTTTCTAACATAGCTGTCCAATTCGAGAGAAATGGTTATTTTGTAAAAGACTCAGATTCAAATGATAATAAGCTAGTCTTTAATAAGACAGTTGGATTAAAGTCTAACTGGACGCAGTCTTGACACGGTGTTTTTTCCATAATCCAGAGTTATAGTAAAGTATAGAACCTGCGCATCCAATTGTCCATCCGGCTGGGATAGACCACCATATTCCTTGCGGCCCCATTATGTCAGAAAGGAGGTAAGCAAGTGGGATGCGAATAATCCATAATGATAATGTAGTTATTAACATTGGGACGAATGTAGCTCCAGCTCCTCTTGTAACTCCATTAATGACAAACATTGTTGAAAAAACGATGTAAAATGAGGTTACAATTACTAAATACTCTTTCCCTGTATTTATTATCTCTTCATAATGTGGAGATCCTGATTCGACAAACAGATTCATAATTTGATCTCCAAAAAAGACAACCATTAAAGTGAGTCCAATGCATATTGCAGTAGAGTATTTTAAAGTTGCCCATAGCCCGTTTCTTATTCTGTCAAATCTTTCGGCACCCAAGTTTTGACCTACAAAAGAGGATAAAGCCGCTGCGAGATTCATCGCCGGCATTGAGACAAACATATCTACCCTTCCAGCTGCTGTATAGGCTGCAAGAGTTGCCACTCCAAAGGGAGAGACAATTCCTAGAAGAGCCATATTGCCTAATCCAACTAAAGTCTGCTGTACACCTGATGGAAGGCCGATTTTTAGAGAGAGTTTGAAATTTTCCCAGTCAAATTCCCATTTTTTCCAGTTAAGATTAAATCGTATAATATTATTCTCTCTTTTATTAAGGTGATACCATAATGCAAGCCACGCTAGTATTGACGATATAGCCGTAGCCCAGGCAACTCCAACTATTCCCCATCCAAGTCCCAAAACAAAAAGAAGATCAAGAACCATATTAAGAACAATAGATCCTACTGTAAAATAGATAGGAGTTAATGAGTTTCCTACACCTCGTAGAATAGCAGCAATACCAAACAACATAAAAGAGGGTAGGGTTGTAGTAAGTATGACAATGTCAAAATATCTTACTGCTTCCGGGAGTACCTCTTCAGGTATTGAGAGCATTTTGAAGATTGGTTTGCTGAAGATAAAAAAGATAATCGTTAAAACTAAAGAGCTAACCATTAAAAAAATCTGTAGAGTATCTGAAGTTACTTTTACTTTATGAAAGTTTTTCGCCCCATAATATTGAGCAACAAGTACTGATCCTCCAATAGTTATGCCGGCTACTAATGCCGATAGTGTAAACAAAATTGGAAAACTGGCTCCTACGGCAGCCAGGGCAACAGAGCTTATGAATTTCCCAACAACTATACTATCAACAATATTGTACAATTGCTGAAATATATTGCCTACTATCATAGGTATTGCAAAAAGAATAATCTGCTTTCCCTCTTTACCCTGAGTAAGATCTTTCATTTTTCAGAATCTCTTACTGTATGTATGGCAATATGGTTGACCTCCCTTTTTCTTGTAATATTCCTGATGATAGTTTTCTGCGGGATAGAACTTTTTAGCAGGTGAAATTTTTGTTGCAATTTGATATCCTTTTGATGTAAGAATTGCAACTAGCTCTTTAGCTATTTTGTTTTGTTCTTCTGATAGATAGAAAATTTCAGATCTATACTGAGTTCCTTTGTCCGGACCTTGCCTCTCTATTTGTTCGGGGTCGTGTATTTCAAAAAACCTTATTGTTAGTTCTCTGTATGAAATTATTTTTGGATCGTAAGTCACTTGTACGGCCTCTGCATGGCCGGTAAGTCCGCTACATACATCTTCATATGTAGGGTTGTCAGTAAAACCACCTGTATATCCCGATATGACAATCAGTACTCCAGGTAACTGTCTGAGAAGATGTTCAACTCCCCAAAAGCATCCACCGGCAAAAATTGCAATTTGCTCCATCTTAAAATAATTTTATGTTGTCCAATCTTTTAATTGTGCAATTTCCTTACTCCACAGTTCTGTGTCAGGAGTTTCAAGTATCATTGGAATATTATCAAACCTATAATCTTTCATAAGTAGTCTGAATGTCTCTTCTCCCAATTCGCCTTGTCCCAAAGAGTGGTGTCTGTCAACTCTTGAATTCAGCCCTTTTTTTGCATCATTTAAATGCATTCCCTTTAAATATTTAAATCCAACAATACTCTCAAAATGATTAAATGCATTATTAAATCCCTCTTTATTTGAGAGATCATATCCTGCTGCAAATGAGTGGCAGGTATCAATACACACACCTACTCGGCTTTTGTCTTCTACCTGACTGATAATTTCTGCAATTTGCTCAAATGTGTGTCCAAGGTTTGTTCCTTGTCCGGCGGTATTCTCAATAACTGCTATGACTCCATTTGTCTTATCAAGTGTTATGTTAATGGATTCTGCTATTCTTGAGAGGCATTGACTAATTGAAATTTTCCCTAAGTGGCTGCCGGGGTGAAAATTGAGCCTATCCAATCCAAGTTGTTCACATCTCTGCATTTCATCCAAAAATGCAGCTCTAGATTTTTCTAGTCCCTCCTGTTCAGGGTGTCCTAGGTTAATTAGATAACTATCGTGGGGGAGGATTTGAAAAGGCTTATAACCAAATTCCTCACATCTCGCTTTAAATGTTTCAATACTCTTTTTACTAAGAGGTGAGGAGTGCCATTGTCTCTGGTTTTTTGTGAAAAGGGCAAAAGCTGTTGCCCCTATCTCCTTTGCATTAAGAGGTGCATTTTCAACCCCTCCTGACGAACTTACGTGTGCTCCAATATATTTCATAATAAAAATATTACTATCATTTTAACTAATCCTGGAGTAGTCCTCCTTTATTCCTTTAATCTTAACAAGCTGTTCACGTAGAAGCCGATTTTCCCATTTTTCAATTAATGGATCACTTTCCAGCAGCGAAAAGGCTGTTCTTCTTGCATCTTCCAAAATTTGAGAGTCCTTTGCAAGATCTGAAAGTCTCAATTCTATTGGTAATCCACTCTGTTGAGTTCCCTCGATATCACCAGGACCTCTCATCCTCATATCTGCCTCAGCTAGTTCAAATCCATCTTGAGTAGAGCACATTAGCTCAATTCTCTGTTTTGATTCTTTTGTTAGCTTATGTCCAGTCATTAAAATACAATAAGAGTTATCACTACCTCTTCCTACTCTTCCTCTAAGTTGATGAAGTTGAGATAAACCAAATCTTTCTGCACTCTCAATCATCATAACAGAGGCATTAGGGACATCAACACCCACTTCAATAACAGAGGTAGAGACAAGAATGTTCGCTTTCCCGGAGGCGAAGAGTGCCATATCATATGCCTTATCTTCATTTTTTTGTTTACCGTGAACAACCGCAGTTACATATTGAGGGGCAGGAAATTCTCTGATTATATTTTCATAACCTTCTTGAAGATTTTTGTAATCCAAAGTCTCACTTTCATTAATGAGGGGATAAACAATAAAAACCTGTCTCCCTTTAGCAATCTCCTCCTTCATAAAATCATAGATTTTTCTCCTATGCGATTCTGTAGTATGCATTGTCCTAATGCTTTTTCTGCCAGGAGGAAGTTCGTCAATAACTGAAACGTCAAGGTCTCCATATAATGTCATTGCAAGGGTTCTTGGAATAGGTGTTGCAGTCATTACTAAAACGTGTGGTAATACTTCGCTGTTCTTGCTCCACAATTTAGCTCTTTGCTCTACTCCAAATCTATGCTGTTCATCAATAACTGCAAAACCCAAGTTAGAAAATTGAACACTCTCTTCAATCAATGCGTGAGTTCCAAAAAGTATTTGAATTGATCCTTCTGAAAGCCCTAATGCAATTTCCCGCCTCTCTTTTGTTTTTGTACTACCGGTTAGAAGGGCCGATTTAATTCCTGAATCTTCAAGTAATTTTTGAGAGCCAATATAGTGTTGATTTGCCAAAACTTCAGTAGGGGCCATAATGCAGGATTGATATCCATTATCCGATACAAGAAGTGAGCATAATATTGCAACCATTGTCTTTCCACTTCCCACGTCACCCTGAAGAAGCCTATTCATCTGTCTGCCGGATTTAAAATCATCACGTACCTCTCTAATAACTCTTTTTTGAGCGTTTGTAAGCTCAAACGGGATGTTTTGGTAACACTTGTTAAATGACTCACCCACGCGAGGCATTATAATGCCTTTTACATTTCTTTCACGCAAACTTTTTTGGCTTAAAAGTGAAAGTTGAAGATAAAAAAGCTCTTCAAATTTAAACCTGAATTGTGCCGAAGCAAGCCTTTTAATGTCAGATGGAAAGTGAATATTTTGAAGGGCATCCTTTATTGACATTAATTTTTTTTCTTTAACAAGCCATTCAGGGAGAGTCTCTCTTATTCCTTCACTGCATTGTCTTAAAAGAGTAGCCTGTAATTTTGCAAAAACTTTATTGCTCATACCTCCACTTCTCAACTTCTCAGTAGAGGAGTACACTCCTATCATATTACCAATGTAATAAGGGTTCTCTTCTGTGATTGAATCAACTTCAGGGTGGACAATATTTAAACTTTGATTAAAGACTGTTGGCTTACCAAAAATAATATACTCCTGATTAAGCTTAATCCTCTCTTTCATCCACTTAATCCCTTGGAAAAAAATTAGGTCTATTGATCCGGTTGGATCGGTAAGTGTGGCAACAAGCCTTTTTGATGGACCTCTCTCACCAATTATATTAATTCTGTTAATTCTTCCTCTAAGTTGAATGTAACTCATAGAAGCCTCTACCTCGCTAATTGTGTATATTCGGCTTCTATCAATATATCTGAAAGGGAAAAAAAGAAGCATATCACCAAAATTTTTGATGTTCAACTCTTTTTCCAATAGCGTAGCCCTTCTGGGGCCTACACCGGCTAGAAATTTTATCTCACTTTCAAGAATGCCAGGCATATTGCAAAGTTAATAATCTTAACAGATTTTTGTATCTTGCAACAAATTTCTTGAATAGTATAAAATGAATAATAAAATAGTAGTAGGCATCACTCAGGGTGACAGTAACGGAATATCCTACGAAGTAATTATAAAGTCTTTATCTGATAACAGGATTCTTGAATTATGTACACCTGTTGTTTATGGATCATCAAAACTTTTTGGGTTCTATAAAAAAATGGTTGACGAGGCTGAAGGAGTCTCTGTTAATGTTATCACAAGTCCATCTGATATTCACCATAAAAGGGTAAATATTATAAATTGTGTGCCAGAAAGCGTTGCTGCAGAGCCTGGAAAGTCTACTCCGGAAAGTTCAAGGGGAGCTTTTCTATCATTAGATAAAGCAATTAACCATTTAAAAACGGGAGGAATAGATGTTCTTGTAACAGCTCCATTTAATAAGGCGTCTATGCAAGCCGAGGGATTTACTTTCCCGGGTCATACTGAATATCTTACAAGCGAATTTGAGAGAGGAGATTCATTAATGTTTATGGTCTCTTCGGCATTTAAAATTGGTGTTGTAACAAATCATATACCCTTGAAAGATGTGCCAGGAGCTATATCAGCTGAGTTAATTGCAAAAAAATGCAGAATTATGGCTAACTCTCTAAAACGAGATTTTGGGATAGAGCATCCGAAGATCGCTGTACTCTCATTAAATCCACATTCTGGTGAGAGGGGTGTGCTGGGACGAGAAGAGATTGATATTATTATTCCTGCGATAGAGGAGTTGAAATCCGAGGGAGAGCTTGTTTTTGGCCCGTACTCATCAGATAGTTTTTTTGCCTCATCATTATTTAAGAAATTTGATGCTATATTAGCTATGTATCACGATCAGGGATTAACTCCGTTTAAAACACTCTCATATGATGGAGGCGTCAATTTTACAGCAGGATTGCCAGTTGTAAGGACATCTCCGGATCATGGTACAGCATACGAAATAGCAGGTAAAAACATTGCTAATCACTCCTCAATGCTTAATGCTATATACACGGCTATTGATATTTTTAAAAATAGAGTTGAGTACGACGAGATTAGAAAGAATCCTCTTAAAGTTGAGATTCCTGTATCTAGAGGAAATGATTGAGCTTTATACAGATGGAGCCGCACGAGGCAATCCAGGACCTGGAGGTTATGGAGTTGTGCTAAAAAGTGGACCTCACAGAAAGGAGATATCTGATGGTTTTGAACTTACTACCAATAACAGAATGGAACTTCTTGCTGTAATTGAGGGTTTAAAGGCATTAAAAAAAGGAGGATCAGAAGTTACTGTTTTTTCGGACTCTTCATATGTGTGCGATGCAGTAAATAAGGGTTGGCTTTTCAAATGGGAACTCAAAAATTTCTCAGGTAAAAAGAATATTGATTTGTGGTTGAAATTCCTACCCCTTTATAGAAAACACAAGGTGAAAATGGTATGGATAAAAGGTCACGCCGGACATCTTGAAAATGAACGATGTGACTACCTTGCTGTTGAGGCTTCAAAAGGAACTACTCTTAAAATTGACAAAGGTTATAATAGGGAGACAGAGCTCTCTCTCGGTTTATAATCCTGACCTCTTAACCAGGGTTCAAATCCTGCATCAATAATTGTTCTCTGTATCTCTTCCGACCCCATTTTATGATCTGCTCCTGCTGATGAAACAACATTCTCCTCTATCATTATGGAACCCATATCATCTGCACCTGAATGGAGAGCCAGCATTCCAATTTCTTTACCTACCGTGAGCCACGAAGCTTGAATATGGGTGATGTTATTAAGGATTATTCTGCTAATTGCAACCATTTTTAGATGTTCGAGTGAGGTGGTCTTACTCGTTATGAAGCGAGCATTTAATTTAGTTCCCTCTATCTGCATAGGCCAGCAAATAAATGCTCTAAAGCCTGGATTTTTAGCCATTTTTTTCGCTTGAAGCTCTCTAATGGTAAATAGATGATCAATCCTCTCCTCGAGTGTTTCAATGTGTCCGTATACCATTGTTGCTGTTGTTCCAAGGCCCATATTATGAGCCTCTTCCATAACGTTACACCACTCTGTGACTGAAGGTTTTCCGGGAGATAATAATTTCCTTACACGATCAGAAAGAATCTCTGCTCCTGCGCCCGGTAGTGTGTCAAGCCCAGCTTTTACCAACCTCTTAAGAGTATCTTTGATTGTAAGTGAGCTTAAATGTGCTATATGAGAAATTTCTGGGGGACCAAATGCATTGAGTTTTATATTTGGGTCAATTGATTTAATTGTAGAGAGTAGCTCTTCATAGTAATGGATGTTGTATTGAGGATGCAACCCTCCCTGCAGAAGGATCTGGTCACCTCCAAGTTGCCTAAGTTGTAATATCTTCTCTTTTAGTTCGTCTGTCCTAATTGTGTATGATTTTTCTCGTTCAGAAAGTTTACAATGGAAATTGCAAAAAAGACATCCGGAAATACAAACATTTGTGTAATTTATATTTCTGTCAATCTGCCAACTTACTCTCTTTTGGGGAACTTTTATAAACCGAATCTGCTGAGCTAAAGAAAAAAGCTGGTTTGGAGGGAGATCGTTATAAAGTAATAAAGCCTCATCTTTAGTTAAGGGGAGCAGATTTAGCGCTTTTTTATATAATGTATTTAAATTCATATGTTTGATGACTATTTGGATAATTGCAAAAGTAAAAGAATTATTTAAGAAGTGTCACAAAATAGGTATATTTGTATAATGATTTGATGCAAATAAATTCACATTTAATAGAAATGGAAAATATTTTGGAGAGAGAGGGGTTGCGCTTTGCACTTATTGGCGGAGGAAGCTGGGCTACTGCACTTGCAAAGCTACTACTCAATCATCAGGAGAAAATCTCTTGGTATATCAGGGATGAAGAGTCAATTGAACAATTAAGAAATACTGGTCATAATCCATATTATCTGCAAGCTGTTCAGTTTGATCCGCAAAGACTGATGTTGTCTACTGATATAAATGAAGTTATATGCGATGCTGATGTACTTCTTTTTGCTATCCCATCGGCATATTTTATGGATATGGCCGTGAAAATCAGATGTAATTTGGATGATAAATTTATTATTACAGCAATTAAGGGTATGGTCCCCATTGATAATATTTCTATTGCTGAGTATTTTCATCTTAATCATCAGGTCCCATTCAGCAGAATTGGAGTAGTTAGTGGACCTTGTCACGCAGAGGAGGTTGCAATGGAGCGACTATCCTATTTAACTCTATCAAGTAAATATATTGAGGTTGCCCGTTCATTGTGCAATATTTTTGCTTGTAGTTATATAAAAACTGTTCCTGGAACAGATATTTATGGAGTTGAATATGCAGCTGTATTAAAAAATATTTATGCAGTTGCAGCTGGGGTATGTCACTCTTTAGGATATGGAGATAATTTTATGGCTGTTCTTATTACAAATTCATTCCACGAAATGAGAGATTTCTTACACGCCAGCCATCCAGATAAAAACAGACATACATCTACATCTGCATATTTAGGGGACCTTCTGGTCACTTGCTACTCTCAGTTTAGCAGAAACAGAACATTTGGGTCAATGATTGGAAAGGGATACTCTGTTCAATCAGCACAACACGAAATGAATATGGTAGCCGAGGGATATTATGGTACAAAATGCATTAACGAAATAAATCAGAAATACAAAATACATATGCCGATAGCTGAGGCAATGTATAAGATTCTATATGAGCATAAATATCCGGCATATAT
>JAQVRQ010000016.1:15794-35111 GCA_028700975.1 Bacteroidales bacterium
AAAGGAGCCTTAAGAGAACTTTCAAATAAAGAGGGATACAGAACTTTTTCTATACCGGACGATGTTGGAGGACGTTTTTCTGTACTTACTCCAGTAGGTATACTGCCAATTGCTATAGCTGGATTTAATATTGAAGCGATGCTTAACGGAGCAGCTGCAATGAAAAAATACACTTCTACTTTTAGTGAAGATAACCCGGCGATAATCTATGCTGCTCTCAGAAATGCAATGTATGAATCCGGTAAGAAGATTGAACTATTTGTGAATTTTAACCCTAAACTTCAATTTGTTGCAGAGTGGTGGAAACAATTATTCGGAGAGAGCGAAGGAAAAGAGGGTAAAGGGATTTTTCCGGCATCTGTAAACTTCACTACAGATCTTCACTCTATGGGTCAGTATATTCAAGAAGGTGAAAGAATTATTTTCGAAACGATTGTTAGTGTTGAAGATGTAAATAATTACGTTGTAATTGGAAGTGACCCTCAAAATCTTGATGGCTTAAATTTCTTGTCAGGTAAAAGAGTAGAGGAGTGCAACAAAATGGCAGAATTGGGGACACGAATAGCACACGTTGACGGGGGTGTACCAAACATTAGAATTTCTGTAAAAAAACTTGACGAATACTCTCTAGGTGCTATTTTTTATTTCTTTGAAAAGGCTTGCGGAATTAGTGCTTATATTCTAGATGTTAATCCATTTGATCAGCCTGGAGTAGAAGAGTACAAGGTTAATATGTTTGCATTACTGGGTAAACCAGGTTTTGAAGATAAAGCAAAAGAACTTAGATCAAGAAATATCTGATGGAATTTCTTGGAAAAATAGCTCAAACATATTATGAAAAGGAGCAGGAGCAGATTTCAAAACTATGTTTTATATTTCCCGGCAGAAGGGCCGCGCTTTTTTTCCAAAGAGAACTAGGCAGTTTGATTCAAAAGCCTATCTTTTCACCCTATCTTATTACAATAACCGATCTCTTTTCTGAATTATCTGGTCTTAGGAAGGTGGATAAGTTGGATTGTATATATACTCTATATAAAATCTACTCTTCTAATAACGAAAGCGCAGAGTCCTTTGATGATTTCATTTACTGGGGAGAGACACTTCTTGCAGATTTTGATGATACCGATAAATTTTTGGCCAATGCTCCAAAGCTCTTTGCTAATATAAAGGATCTTAAAGAACTTGATAGTGATTACTCTTTTCTTTCTGAAAGACAATTTAAGGCTATACAGACTTTTTGGTCAAGTTTTCATAATGGAGAGGAGAGTGATAAAAAGTCTAAATTTAAGGCTTTATGGTCACTTATGTTGCCATTATATTCCCAGTTGAGAATTGAACTTCAAAATAAAGGTACCGGATACGAGGGGATGATATACAGAAAAATTGCAGAAGAAATTATTGAAGGTGATACATACACAATTGATCAATTCTTAAATAAATTTAATAAGGTTGTTTTTATTGGCTTTAACGCTCTTAATGAATGTGAAAAGAGCGTAATGAATTACATTAAAAAATCAGGAAAAGGAGATTTCTATTGGGATTATTGTGGAGAGATGGTGACTGATAATGATAATAAGGCTTCTCTTTTCATAAAAGATAATATGATTAAATATCCATCTGCGTTTCAGCTGGATTTTACAACAGAAAGTAAACAGGAAATTGAGGTTATTGGAGCACCTACAGCTATAGGACAAGCGAAAATAGCGGGTGATATTATTGCAAATTTACCCGTTGGTATAAATAGTGCTGTTATTTTACCGGAAGAATCTCTCCTTACATCATTAATGAGTTCAATTGATAATAGTTGCAATGAAATTAATATTACGATGGGATACCCTTTGCGCGAATCCTCAATTATCTCATTGGCCGAACGTTTAATTGAATTGCAAACCGATGGCTTCTATTATAAAAGGGTTTTAGCAGTTCTTAAACATCGATATATTATTGGTGTATCGAAAGGCTCCTCTTTAAGAGTTGAGAAGGCCATTATCTCAGGAAATATGATATATGTTCCAACCTCCCTTTTTTCTGATGAACCATTTTTGAAAACCATTTTTCAAAGGGTTGGTAATGAAGAGGTATCAGAGGTAAATAGGGTAACAAACCTTTCAAGGTATATTTTAGATATTCTGGATTATATTGTTAGGAGTGAGAAGGTTAGTAAATTTGAAAAAGAACTAATTTACTATTTGTATACTCTTATTGCAAGACTTAAAGATCTTGATATTCCAATGTCATATAGTACATTCCTAAGACTTTTAAAACAATTGGTTAATAGTACATCGGTGCCATTTAAAGGAGAGCCTCTGGCCGGTTTGCAGGTAATGGGAGTCCTTGAATCTAGATGCCTCGATTTTGATAATATTATATTATGTTCAATGAACGAAGGAGTTTTCCCTCCTAGAAATTTGAACACTTCGTTTATTCCCATAAATATCAGGAGAGCATTTTCTTTACCTGATAATGAGTACGCAGATGCAGTTTCTGCATATAACTTCTACAGAACAATTTACAGAGCAAAAAGAGTATGGCTCCTTTATGATACAAGAAGTGAGGGACTTACTGCTGGTGAGCAGAGTAGATTTATACTACAATTAAAATTTCATTATCGAGTACCATTTATTGAAATGGTATCATCAGGATTAATTACCAGAAGGTTGAAGCAACCAATAATTGTAACTAAGGATGAGCAAATTATTGAAAGGTTAAGTAAATTTAAAGATGGGACAAGAAGTTTCTCTGCATCTTCTCTATCAACATATATTCAATGTCCGCTTAAATTCTATTTTTTGCAAATTGAGGGGGTTAAAGAGGAGGATCAACTTAGTGAATCTATTGAGTCTAGAACATTTGGGACAATTTTGCATAATTCAATGGCATCATTGTATCGCGATTTGGAAGGAAAAAATGTCAATAAGGGTGATCTTGAATCAAAATTAAGTAACCATTTACTAGTTGATAAAATTATTGAAACTGAATTTAAGCAAGAGAAGGGTGTAAATGAAATTAAAGGGTATAATTTTATAATATGTCATCTTATTGCAAGGTACATACGTAATATAATCAAGTATGATTTAACTCTTGTTCCTTTTAGATATCTTGAATCAGAGAAAAAATTCAGTATGTTCTTAAATATATCTGATGATTCAGAGATTAAGCTTATGGCATTTGTTGACAGGCTTGATAGAGTTGATGGAGTTTTGAGAATAGTTGATTATAAGACAGGAAAAGGTCCTGATTATATGAAGAGTATTGATGAACTTTTTATGCAAAACTCCTCCAAGAACCTATCGGTATATTTTCAGCTTTATCTTTATGCATTAATGGTGCCGGATGGTAGCGCATCTCATCTAACACCCTATTTTTTGAGAGAACTTGGATCAAGTTTTGTTAAGTTTTCTACTCCTGAAGATATTGAGCTTTTTAAGGAGTTACTAATTTTGAAAATTTCAGATATTTTGAATCCTGATATTCCATTTGTTCAAACTGATAATATCAAAAGTTGCGAATATTGCCTTTTTAAACAAATATGCAGATGATATGGGAGAGATAAAAATATTTAGAGCATCTGCCGGTTCGGGTAAGACACATCGTCTTACTCAGGAGTATCTTAATCTTCTAAACAAGGATGAAAGAGCCTATAGAAGAATTCTAGCCGTTACTTTCACAAATAAAGCAACGGAAGAGATGAAAAGGAGAGTCATTGAATATCTATTTAACGAATCTTTGAAAGGTGATGTGATGTCATCAAAGTTGCTAAAAAATATACTGCACGACTACTCTGCATTTAATATAAGTACCATTGACAGGTTTTTTCAGCAAACACTCAGAGCCTTTGCTAGAGAAATTGGTAAAAATACGTCGTATGGAGTTGAATTGAACCAAGATATGGTTCTTTCTCAAGCGATTGATAAGTTATTATTTAATCTGGATACTGAGAATAATGAAACTCTTCTGAGATGGATTATGGAACTTTCTGTCCAAAGAATTGACTCTGGGAAAAGCTGGGATGTGAAATCGTCGATTAATGGTACTGCCGGACAACTTTTTAAAGAGGCATACAAAATTGCAATAAAGGGGGAGGGTGAGGAGTTTTTAGATAAAAATCATATTGCGGAGTATTCATTAGAACTTAAAAGGATTATTGATGATTACCAAACTAATATGAGGAATTTTGGAGTTAGAGGAGCAAATATATTAAAAGAGGCAAATCTATCTCCAGATGATTTTAGTGGAAAAAGTAAATCATTTGCTAGTCGTTTCCAAAAAATTCTTAATGGCGACTTGTCACTCTCTAATAGTACTTTTATTAAGGCCTCAAATGGTACAGAATTCTGGTTTTCTAAGAGCGTTGAAAAAGATAGCCCAGGATTATTGAATAGAGGTAAAAAGGCAGAAGAGTTACATCTGCTAAAATTATTAAATAATATTATTGAGTTTGAAAATACATATTTCAAGGATTACTCCACTGCTCAAGCGATTTCAAATAATCTTTATGCCCTTGGATTAATGTCTGATATTCAAAGAAGTATCCGTGAGGTGACTACTGAAAATGGAGTACTTCTTATTTCTGAAACAACTGAACTATTGCATAATATTATTGATGGGAGTGATACCCCATTTATATTTGAAAAAGTTGGAACAAAAACAGATCATTTTATGCTGGATGAGTTTCAAGATACTTCACTTATGCAGTGGGAAAATTTTAGGCCTCTTATAATTAACAGCCTTTCATCCGGATATTCAAATCTAATTGTAGGGGATGAAAAACAAAGTATTTATAGATGGAGAGGCTCTGACTGGACTCTTTTAAATAACACTGTTTTTAACGATTTTAGAGGGGATGAAATAAATTATACTCCTTTAACTGAGAACTGGAGATCTGGAAAAGAAATTATTGATTTCATTAATGATTTTTTCCCAAAAGCTTCTAAAGAGTGTGATGTTTTTCTTGAATTAGAAGAGTTCAGTAAAATAAATGTCTCCTCGATATACTCATCAGTTAAACAGCTACTTCCTAAGTCAAGAGCTCTAAAAAAAGGCTATGTTGAAATAAAAATTTCCACTTGTGATAAGGGTGATGTAAAGGATGATATTCTCTCCTATGTTAAGGATTCAATACTTTCGATATTAAATAACGGAGGAGCCTTAAGAGATATTGCAGTATTAGTTAGAAGAAATACAGAAGGGTCTGATATAGCTGAGTATCTAATTGATTCAGGAATTAAGGTTATTTCAGGTGACTCCCTTTTTTTAACAAGTGCAACTAGTGTCTCTTCAATTATTTCTCAATTAAAATATTTCAGCAATCCTCTAGATGAGGTTAACAATATTTTAGCAAAATTTTCTGGTCTTGATTTGACCCAAAAAGGGGAACTTACTTTTCTTCCTCTTTACGAAATGTGTGAACATTTAGCTGATGCCCAGCCTGAAGAGATTAAGATAGCTGAGTCTGCTTATATTATCTCTTTTCTTGATCAGGTTAAGGAGTATATTAGATTGAACAGATCTGATCTATCTGCTTTTCTTGAATGGTGGAATGAAAACTCTTCAAAACTTACAATACCGGCACCAGAGGGTGAGGATGCTGTTAGAGTGTTAACTATACATAAATCAAAGGGACTTGGCTTCTCAACTGTTATTGTTCCATATTCAGACTTTGAATTTAAAGGAAAATCAGATATCATTTGGTGCAAACCACGCACATCACCATTTAACAGGATGCCAGTAGTGCCGATAAACAAGGCCGATGGGCTCGAAAACTCTCACTTCAAGGAAGATCTTAGAAATGAGAATTTTTTAAGAGTTGTTGATAATATGAATCTTGCATATGTTGCCTTCACTAGAGCAAAAGATAACCTTTTCATATATGTTAAGGAGCCTTCTAAATCAAGTAAAGATTTAAAGGGAGCAGGCGACATCCTTTATAACTTCTCAATAGATAAAGTTAATTCTTCCGGTTATGTTAAGTATGGTGACAGAATGATTATCACCAATTCAAAGGGTTCATCTCTCTCAGAAAGAGATATGCCATTATTTAAATCCTTTGATAATTCAGAAAACCTCAGGCTCACTTTGAGATCAGAGGAGTTTTTCAATGAGGATGCTAAGTCAAGATCCAGAGGAGTTGTAATACACTCAATTATGTCAAATATTATTTCTGTAGAAGATATATCATCGGCAGTAATGAAAGCAGTTTCAATTGGAGAACTTCAATCTGACGAGATTGATCAAACAATCTCCTACTTTAATGAGTTGATTAACTCTGTTAGTTCATATGGCTGGTTTGGATTGGAAATTAATACTATTAATGAACTTGAAATAATTTTACCTGGCGGGAAAATTTACAGACCAGACAGGGTGATTAAAGGTGATGTAATTAGCGTGATAGATTTTAAAACAGGGAAACTTAGAACAAAATCTCATCATTCCCAACTTGAAAGATATGTCACAGCTATAACAGAAATGGGCTATAACAATGTTAAGGGATATATCTGGTATTTAGATGATAAAGAGGTTGTTGAGGTTATTTGATTAACTCTCCAATAAGTTTTTCTACACTATCAATATCCCCATCCTTCATTAGAACATTTTTCTTATTATCAAGTAAGTAGATAGATGGTGATGCTCTGCGGTCATATAATCTGTCATATGAGATCATATTGTTTAAATCCCTTCCAACTCTCCAATCATCAGGAAATGTAATTGCTGCTTGTTCGTACGCTTGAAAATTGTGACCAGTATAAATTGCCAGTATTCTATTTTTTGATTTAAAATCTAATAAGATTTGCGAATTTTCTGCATAAATAATGCTCTCTTTGCAGGCATTACATTCTGGTTCAAAGAAAAATATGAGAGTATAGTCTGAATTAATTGAATGGAGAGAAGATATTGATCCGTCAGTAAATATGATCGAAAAGTTTTCAGAGATTTCACCCACTCTGTTCTTGATAAGGAGCTCTCTTTCCCATTGTAATTTTCCTTTTGTTGAGCTGGTGTCAGGCAAATTCTTTATATATTCATCTATTACAGTTTGATATAATTTTTCCTGCCTTAGTGGCGAGTTTGGATTATTAAGACTCTCTTCAAATAGTTGGAGAAAAGATTCTGCTATATGTGAGGTTGATAATGAGCTTTTGTAAGCTAAATCTTTAAGATGCTTTTCTGCTTTTGCAAATCCTGTTTCATTAATGATTCCAAGATATTCATAGTATGGTCGTCTGATAACATCTGCAGTAATCTTTATAGTTGTATCATCCCAGGGTAAATTGTCCCAAAAATGGGTAGAGAGGTACTCTCTTTGTTTTGCAATATCTCTAATAACAGAAGGTAATTGAGAATAAGTAAAGGAATAACTCTCCTCTTTTGTTTTGCATCCGGTGAGTATTAGGATAAGAATTACAAATAGTCTGAATGTTTTCATTACTTTTTGCGATAAACTTGTTGACTTAAACTTTGTTTATGATTATATTTATACAAAAGTAGATAAATTATAATGGAAAAATCAGATATTGGATTGATTGGACTTGCCGTTATGGGAGAGAACCTTGTTTTAAATATGGAGAGCAAAGGATATCGCGTTTCGGTCTATAACAGAACTTATGAAGTGACAAATAAATTTTTACAGGGTAGGGCTGCAAATAAGAAAATTGTGGGGCACGAAACTCTAAAGTCCCTTATCTCTTCTCTTGAATCTCCTAGAAAAGTGATGTTAATGGTAAGAGCGGGCTCTGCGGTCGATTCTGTTATTGAACAGCTGGTTACTCTTATGGCCCCAGGTGATATAATAATTGATGGAGGTAATTCGTTCTACAAGGATAGTGAAAGGAGAGAGAGTTTCCTAAGGGAGAAAGGCATATTGTATATAGGTACAGGAGTTTCAGGAGGTGAGGAGGGCGCATTAAAAGGCCCATCCATTATGCCGGGTGGGTCTGAATCGGCCTGGCCATATATAAAGCCGATTTTTACATCCATAGCTGCTGTAGCTGAGGATGGTGAACCCTGTTGTTCCTGGACAGCTAAAGGTGGTGCAGGACATTTTGTAAAAATGGTACATAATGGAATCGAGTATGGCGATATGCAACTGATTTCAGAAGCCTATTCCGTGATGAAGAATATGATGAAAATGAGTAACGAGGAGATTTCATCTGCTTTCAACGAATGGAATAATGGTAAATTACAGAGTTATCTAATTGAGATAACCTCCACGATTATGAATCATAAAGAGAAGAATGGCGACTACCTAGTTGATAAGATTCTTGATGCAGCAGGACAAAAGGGTACAGGCAAGTGGAGTGTAGAGAGTGCTATGGATTTTGGCGTTCCATTAAATCTTATTGCTACTTCTGTTTTTGAACGATCACTCTCTGCAGACAAAGAGAGAAGAGTTAGTGCAAGTAACATCTACTCTCTAGAGATTAATACTTCTGAAAGGCCAACAATCGAAGAGGTTAGAGATGCATTATTCGCTTCTAAACTGGTTTCTTATGCACAGGGGTTTGATCTTATGAAAGTTGTATCGGATATAAATGGGTGGAATTTAGATTTGGCTTCAGTAGCAAAAATATGGAGAAATGGATGTATAATAAGGTCCTCTTTTCTTAATAATATTGCAGATTCATATGTTAAAAACGACAAACTTGAATCTCTTTTTCTTTCAGACTACTATAAAGATGAAATTAAAACCTCTTTAGAAGGATGGAGAAGTCTTGTCTCAAAAGCAGCTCGATCCGGGATCCCTGTTCCGGCTTTCAGTAGTGCAATTAATTATTTCTACTCATTTACTTCTAATAGACTGCCGGCAAATCTAATTCAGGCTCAGAGAGATTTCTTTGGAGCTCATACTTTTGAAAGGGTAGATTCACCTAGAGGTGTGTTTTTTCACGAAAATTGGACTGGTGAGGGAGGTGATACTATGTCCGGAGTTTATAACGTTTAATATTACTGGAGATGAAAAGTAATATTATGGTAATATTTGGGGGCTCAGGTGATTTAGCAAAAAGAAAGCTAATTCCTGCTCTTTATATGCTGCATAAAAAATCTCTACTTGAACAGAGTTTTAAAATTGTTGCAACAGGAAGATCAGAGATCTCATCTGAGTCCTACAGGAGCATTGCTGCTGAAGCTCTTTCACAATATCTGAAAAAGAGTGATTATGATGAAAAAGTGGTTGGCTCTTTTTTAAACAGGCTTTTTTATAAAATTTCAGATCCTGAGAGTGTAATCGATGTTAAGAGTTTGGGGGAATTTTTAGATAAAATAAGTGGAAATGAGCCAAAAGTACTTTATTATTTGGCTACACCACCATCTTTATATGAAATTATTCCTGGGAACCTTAAATCTGCGGGAATGGTTTCATCTTCTAGTCGAATAATTGTTGAGAAGCCTTTTGGATACGACCTTGATTCTGCAATTAGAATGAATGATATTCTCAGATCTGTATTTTCAGAAAAGCAAATTTTTAGGATTGATCATTTTCTGGGAAAGGAGACTGTTCAAAATATACTAGCCTTAAGATTTGCAAATGGTATTTTTGAACCTTTATGGAACAGAAATTACATAGATAGAGTTGAGATAACTGCTGTTGAAAATATGGGTATTGAGGGGAGAGGAGGTTTTTATGAGAATACTGGGGCTCTTAGAGATATGGTACAGAATCATTTAGTTCAGCTATTAGCTCTTGTAGCAATGGAGCCTCCAATTGCATTTAATGAGAAAGAATTCAGAAATGAGATTGTTAAAGTTTACAGATCATTGAAGCCGTTATCAAAGAAGGAGATAGAAAAAAATGTCATTAGGGGGCAATATGTTGAATCTTTTCTTAAAGGTGGAGAACGAGTATCTTCGTACAGAGAGGAGAAAAGTGTAAATCCCTCCTCAACAACAGAGACATTTCTGGCAATGAAAGTTAATATTTCAAACTGGAGGTGGGACGGTGTCCCTTTTTATATAAGGACAGGTAAGCAGATGCCAACTAAGGTTACAGAAATAATTATTCATTTTAAGCCAACTCCTCATAAGTTATTCAGTAGCAGAAATGAATCTCCTGAACAGAATCAACTTATTATAAGATTGCAACCAAATGAGGGAGCTGTACTGAAGTTTGACGTAAAGATTCCAGGCTCAGGATTTGAGATCAAACAGGTTCCAATGGAGTTTACTTATGATAAACTTGGAGGTGTTCAGTCTGGAGATGCCTATTCAAGATTGATTGAAGATTGCCTGAATGGTGAGTCAGCACTTTTTACACGAAGTGATGCAGTTGAGGCAAGTTGGATCTACTTTGATCCAATACTTAAATCGTGGAAGCTTAACGAGAAAATCCCTTTGTATGGATATCCAGCAGGAACATGGGGGCCAGAGGAGAGTGAAATAATAATTGAAGGTCAGAAGCATTGGTCAAATCCTTGTAAAAATCTTACTGATACCGATAAATACTGTGAGTTATGAAAGCCCCTTCAGAAATATTAAGTGACAGGATTGTTAGTATAATATCTCTACTTGATAAAGATAAGAAAATGAATCTTGCAATATCAGGAGGAAATTCTCCTGATAAGCTATTTTCTTTGTGGAGCGGAAGTTACTTGAATATTATTGACTGGGAGCGTGTAAATCTTTTTTGGGTAGATGAAAGATGCGTCCCGCCACATCATAATGATAGTAACTTTGGTAGAGCTTTTGATTTTTTTTTAAGTAATGCCGGAATTCCAGATCCAAATATTTTCAGAATAAACGGCGAGATTGATAATGAAAAAGCTGCATTAGAATACGAAATGACGATTAAAAACGTGTTTGATTTATCTGAAGGTTTTGATATGGTTATACTGGGAATAGGAGAGGATGGACATACATCATCGGTTTTTCCGGGTCAAAAAGATCTATACTCCTCCAAAAGGTATTATATGCCATCTGTCAACCCCTATACTGGACAAAAAAGAGTTGCTCTAACTCTTTCAGGGATATTAAAGTCAAAAGAGATTGTTTTCTTTCTGGATGGGCCATCTAAAATCTCTATTCTTAAATTGATTGAAAGTTATGACCATCAAGAAGATATTCTAATGGATAATCTATTGCCGGTTAGTTATGTGATTGAAAAAGCAGTAAAATCATATATTTATTGGGAAAATGCTCCATCTGTTGTCCGTTTCAATATAAATTCTATATTTGTAATATAGATTATGGGAGCAAATAACCACATACTTCCTAAAGATTTTGAGTTTAATAAAGAGACTTTTGTTACTCTAATCGAAGTTTTACCCGGTTTTATTTATCGTTGCAAAAATGATAATGACTGGACAATGCTTTATACGAGTAATCAGGTTAAAGAGATTACTGGGTTCTCTTCGGAAGAGATTAATTTTAATTCAGAAATATCCTTTAATGAAATTATTTCTCACGAATATCGGTTGTATCTTCACGAGAGGTGGCATTCAGTTCTTAAATCAAGAGGTGTACTCAAAGAGGAGTACAAGATCGTAAGAAAGGATGGTAGTGTCAGATGGGTACTGGAGCAAGGAAAGGGCGTTTTTGACACTGAGGGTAATTTAAAATATCTTGATGGTTATATTACAGATATAACTTCCTTAAAAATGGCTGAAGATAGGCTTGTACAAAAGAATATTGAACTTCATATAGCTAAGGAGAGGGCAGAGGAGGGAGATAAAATGAAAACAGCTTTTCTTGCAAACCTTTCTCACGAAATTAGAACCCCTATGAATGCAATTATCGGGTTCGCAGAGATGCTAAAAGAGGATGATTTAGAAAAGGATCAAAAAGATAGTTTTATTGATATTATTAATAGAAGCGGGATTCATCTGCTCTCAATTATTAATGATATTATTGAGATGTCTAAAATTGAATCAAAACTTATTAAGCCAAATTATGAGGAGGTAGACGTTGATTTATTAATTGATGTTGTATATAAGACTATGTATGCAACTCTTCCTGAGGACAAAAGCCTTGAGTTTAGATATTTACCTCCGGATAATTCTTTAGAATATAAAATAAGTACAGACCCCGTTAAGTTAAGACAAATACTATCAAACCTTCTGTCAAATTCTATTAAATACACAGATAATGGCTATGTTGAGTTTTGGTATGAAATTTCAAATAAAACAAAAAACAAGCATATTTTGTTTTATGTAAAAGATACAGGTATTGGTATAGATAAAACATACAAGGATGAGATATTTGAAAGGTTTAGAAGAATTGAGAGCGATGTAAAGTCTGGAGGAAGAGGTGGATCTGGTCTAGGCTTGGCTATTTCAAAGGCTTATGTTGAGATGTTAGGCGGAGATATTGAAGTAGAATCCGAATATGGCAGAGGCTCTCTCTTTAAGTTTTCTATTCCGTTAATTCTTTGTAGTAGGACAAACAGAGGTACAGAACTTATCGAAAAAGAATTTGAGATGAATAACCAAATGAGAATATTAGTTGCAGAGGATGAAGATACTAACTTCTTATATCTCTCTGCTTTACTTTCAAAATTTCACCATACTGTTTTAAGAGCAGTAAATGGTAAAGAGGCTGTTGAAATAGTTAAGGAAGATAATCGTCTCGATCTTGTTCTTATGGATATCAAAATGCCTATTTTAAACGGGTATGACGCCCTAAGAGAAATTAAAAAATTCAAACCATCTCTACCAGTTGTGGCTCAGACAGCATACGCACTTTCCGATGATGAGCAAAATATTAGAGCTGCAGGGTTTGACGATTATATTGCCAAACCTATAATGAAAAACAAACTGGTTACAATTCTGGAATCAATTACTAAACATTTATGAAATTCACTACACTCCCTAGATTGTTCACAATGATATTTGTGACAACTCTTTTTTATGCGCCTATCTACGGACAGGAAAATCTCAACTACCAAACTCCACCTAAAGAGATATTGGAGCTGGCAGACTATGAAAGAACGCCAGCTGTTATGATCGATTCCCATAACAAATTTATGATCTTTACATATAGGAATACATACAAGAGTTTGGATGAACTAAATCAACCGGAGCTAAGGTTAGCCGGATTAAGAATTAATCCAGTTGTAAATATTTCATCAACTGTTACATATATTAATAATCTTAAAATAAGAAAAGTAGGCGAGACATCAGAGACTCAATTTGTTGGTCTCCCATCAAATCCTAAAATTTCAAATATTCAACTATCTCCAGACGAGAAGAATCTTGCTTTTACTCATACTACAGATAGTGGCGTTGAATTATGGGTAGCCAATATTGAAAGCAGAAGAGCAAACAAGTTGTTTAAAAGGTACTTAAATGCAAATATGGGTAATCCCATATGTTGGTCAAGAGATGGTAGCTATTTAATAGTGCGGGTTTTGCCTCAAAATAGGAGAGCTATTATTGATGAGTCAAAAAATATTCCAAATGGGCCAATTGTCTCAATTAGTGAAGGTAAAGTTTCTCAAAACAGAACTTATCAGGACTTGCTTAAAAACAAAAATGATGAAATAAATTTTGAGACAATAGCTTCTTCTGAATTATGGAGAGTTGGCCTTAAGGAGGGAGATTCAAACCTGTTTCTTAAAGCTGATATTTATGCAAGTGAAAGTTTTTCACCTGATGGTGAATTTATAATGATAACAACTATTGAACAGCCATATTCATATATAGTTCCTCTCAATAGGTTTCCGCAAATCTCTCGTGTTTATTCAAAAGATGGAGAGTTGATTAAAGAGGTAAATAGTGTACCATTAATTGAAATTCAACCAAAAGGATTTAGCTCTACAAGAATAGGTAAAAGATCTATGGATTGGAGAGCCGATAAACCTGCTACGTTATATTTTGTAGAGGCTCTTGATGGTGGTGACCAGTCTGTTAAAGCAGAGTATAGAGATATGATGTACACCTGGGAAGCTCCGTTTAATAATGAACCTAAACAGATGATAAAGGTTCCACAACGTTTTGCTGGTGTAATTTGGGGTGATGATAATACTGCAATCTTGAGAGATATGTGGTATGATACAAGGATGACCTCAACCTATATTTTTTCGCCATCATCTTTATCTCTTGAACCAAAAATGATTACTAGAAGAAATAGACAGGATGTTTATTCTGATCCTGGATCATTTGAGACAAGAAAAAATCAGTACGGAAGATATGTCCTTGCGATTGAAAATGGTAATTTACTTTTAATTGGTGATGGATATACAAAAGAGGGGCAATTCCCTTTTATTGATGAGTTTAATTTAAAAACTCTTAAAACAAAAAGAATTTATCAATCAGAGTATAAAGACAAGAAAGAGGATATAATTTCTATTACTGATTTTAAAAAGGGCATTGCACTTGTTAGAATTCAGTCAAAGAGAGATTATCCAAACTACTATCTGAGAAATTTTCGCAAAAAATCAGATCCTCAAATGCTTACAAATTTTCCAAATCCGTTCAAAAAGTTAGAGAGGGTTCATAAGGAGGTTATTAAATATAGAAGAAATGATGGAGTAGTGTTGTCTGGAACTCTTTATTTGCCAGAGAATTACAATAAAAATAGCGGGGAAAAACTACCTCTTTTAATTTGGGCCTATCCGGAAGAGTTTAAAGATGCTTCATCTGCAAGCCAAAGTACTCATAATCCCAACGAGTTTACAGCTCCTTCTTATGGTTCATTTGTTTATTGGGTTGTAAGAGGTTACGCTGTTCTTGACGATGCCTCTTTTCCAATTATTGGAGAAGGATCTGATGAGCCAAATGATACTTTTGTCGAGCAATTGGTAGCAAATGCTAAGGCTGCAATTGATGCTGTGGATTCATTGGGATATATTGATAGAAATAGAGTAGGGGTTGGGGGACACTCTTATGGTGCATTTATGACTGCAAATCTTTTAAGTCACTCCAATCTCTTCGCTGTTGGAATTGCAAGAAGTGGTGCTTATAATAGAACACTTACTCCTTTTGGATTTCAGAATGAACAACGCAATTACTGGGATGCACCTAATGTATATAACACGATGTCTCCATTTATGAATGCTTTCAAAATGAAGACTCCTATGTTGCTTGTGCACGGAGAAGCAGATAATAATCCTGGTACCTTTACTTTACAAACGGAGAGATATTTTCAAGCTCTTAAAGGACTTGGAGCACCTGTTAGAATGGTTATTCTCCCCAAAGAGTCTCACGGATATGCTGCTAAAGAGAATATATTGCACCTGCTATGGGAGCAGGATCAGTTTTTTGAAAAATATCTTAAAAAATAATTTTCTAGGTAAATATTTTTAGGGGCGACATTGTAAGTCGCCCTTTATTATTAATTTTGCCACAACTTATATGGATAAAATAAGAAAAAGCTTTTTTAAATATTTGGTACTGGTACTGTTTGTTGCTCATTATAGCGGAGCAACAATGTTTTATCATACTCACAATATTGGAGAAGGCAGTATTGTCCACTCTCATTTATATTTAGGTGGTGAGGCAACTAGTCCAGGCCATTGTCATAGTAATGCATCTTTTTCTCTTATTTCTATTCTAACATCCTCTTTAAATTTTCTTCTCTCAGCACTCCTCATTCAATCCATTTTTATTAAACTCCTTACTATTTATGGAGTCTTTGAGGATAAAAGAATTTTAATTTCTTTAAAATCAGATTTACAGTCTAGAGCTCCTCCAATAGTTAGTTAATTGATTCTATTTATATTCTATCAACTAACTAATAATTTTATTAATGACTAATAGGTACTTTTATTTGACAATCATTGGATTGTTCTTTTATTCTCAATTATTATCTCAGGCACACTCATCTAAAGAAAATTTCTCAACAATTTCAGGACATGTTGTTGAGAAAGGAACTGGACTTCATATTCCTTACGCTACAATTAAAATTGAAGAGACAGGAGCAATCTTTTCAGTAGATGGTTCTGGCCATTTTCATAAAGTTAATATCCCTTCCGGAAAATATAGGATAACTGCATCATCACTTGGCTATATAAGTAAGGATACAATTATTGATCTATTACCAACAAAAACTTCAAATATAAATTTTGAGCTTTTAGAAAGTTCTTTAAACATGAATGAAGTTGTTGTAACTGCAACAAGAAATGTGTCAAAAAGAAGAGAGTCTCCATCTGTCATTAATATTTTGGGTAAGAAGTTATTTGAACAGTCGGCATCTACTAATCTTAGTCAGGCGCTTAATTTTCAATCAGGAGTTAGAGTTGAGGTAAGCTGTCAAAATTGTGCTGTAACACAAGTTAGAATTAATGGTTTAGAGGGGCAGTATTCTCAAATATTATTGGACAGCAGGCCTATCTTTAGTTCTCTTGCAACTGTATATGGAGTAGAGCAACTTCCTGCTAGTATGGTAGAGAGAGTAGAAGTTCTAAGGGGTGGTGGCTCTGCAATATTTGGATCAAACGCAATTGGGGGAGTAATTAATATTATAACAAAAGAACCCATTAAGAACACTCTTTCAGTTTCAAATCAGACTGCATTTTTAGGAAATGGATCTTTAGACTTTACAACATCTTTAAATGGCTCTTTCGTCTCTAGTGATTTTAATACCGGAGTATATCTTTTTGGGATGATAAGAGATAGAGATTCTTATGATAGAGACGAAGATGGCTTTAGTGATATTCCGGTTTTAAATGGTGAGACAATTGGATTAAGGGGGTATCATAAATTTAATCCAAATGCTCGCCTCACATTGGAATACCATCATATGAATGAATACAGACGTGGTGGGGACTCTCTTTCAAGACCCCCGCACGAAGCAACAGTAGCCGAGCAAGTTAGTCATAGGATTGATGGAGGTGGTTTTAAATTAGATCTAAATTCTCAGGATTATAAGCATCGAATTTCATTTTTTTCATCGGCTCAAAAAATTGGACGGGATAGCTATTTTGGAACCAATAAAGATCTTAATGCTTATGGCCGAACAGATGATTTCACATTATCTGCAGGGAGTCAGTATTCATTAAGTATTAAGAGACTATTTTTTCTACCTGCCGAATTTACTGCCGGTGTTGAATACAATTACAATTATTTAAAAGATGCAATGTTAGGTTATAATAGAGTAATTGATCAAATGGCAATTACATATGGTGGATATATTCAAAACGAGTGGAAAAATGATAAAACAAGCATACTAATTGGGGCTAGACTGGATAAAAATAATTTCGTAAAGAATCCAATATTTTCACCTAGAATAAATATTAGATATTCACCTTCTAAAAATTTAATTTTTAGGGGAACATTTT
The DNA here is from genome assembly GCA_028700975.1 of Bacteroidales bacterium. Classification (GTDB taxonomy): domain Bacteria; phylum Bacteroidota; class Bacteroidia; order Bacteroidales; family UBA932; genus Bact-08. The sequence continues at coordinate 33,001 of JAQVRQ010000016.1, forward strand.
CAAGCGGATACAGAGCTCCTCAGGCGTACAGTGAAGATCTTCACGTTGAAGCAGTAGGTGGAAATGTGACATTAATAGTTATCGATCCTAATCTTAGACCAGAATATTCCAATAGTATTGGAGCCTCTGCCGATTACTACTTTTTTGCCGGATCCGTTCAAATGAATATATTGGCTGAGGTATTTCACTCAAACTTGAAAGATGTTTTTGCTCTGGAGCCTATAGGGAGAGATGAAGCCGGTAACATTCTTTTACAAAGGAAAAATGAGAGTGGTGCGATTATATCTGGAGCAAATATTGAAGCAAAAGCAAATTATGGAAACAATTTCTCTGCTCAGGCTGGATTCACTATTCAATCTAGCAGATACAAAGAGTTGTATAAATGGTCTGATGATGAAAATGCCACATCTGATAGGCGAATGCATAGAACACCCAATAAGTATGGTTATATAACAATTTCTTGGAATCCAATCTCGGTTTTAAATGCATCTGCAACTTGTGTTTATACGGGGAGTATGCTTATGCCACATTTTGCCGGATATATTTCAAATGATAGATTAGAGACTACTCCCTCTTTCCTGGATCTAGGGTTTAAAGTAGCTTACGATATAAAGTTTGGTGGGGATCACTCTGTTCAAATTAGCACTGGAATAAAAAACATTCTTGACTCATATCAGAAAGATTTAGACAGAGGTGCTCTAAGAGATGCAGGATATGTATATGGTCCCGGAAATCCGAGGATAATATATGTTGGTATTAAACTAGATTTGTAGCTAAAAAAGTAAGGATTTAAAAATTTTCAATGAGCAGACTCTCTTTTTCTAGAGCGCTGCTCATTGCTTCGTAACCCATTTTAAAAATAATAGCAACTTTTTTTAAATCAAATGTTTTAAACTGCATTGCACTCTCTACCTCTACAAGAATATCACACATCCTTTTATCAGTAATTGTATTCGCTCTAAACATAAAGTGGTAAGTACGTTCTGCTATCCCTACAATGTTTTTTGAGTACTTTTCAGTTATGAGGGGGCTAGCATTTACTCCAATTATTTTTTCACAGTCATCTCTAATTATTGATACCGGAAAATTCTTAAAAATTCCTCCGTCTGCATATAATTTCCCACCAATTTCTATTGGATTGAATATTACCGGAACACACGCAGAGGCAGCAACTCTCTTAATTAGTTCTCCTTCAGAAAAAACTTCGCATCTTCCATCATCTAGGTTTGTTGCAACAATTTTTAATGGAATTTTTAACTCTTCAAAAGTTCTAGCTTTTATATTTGATTTAAGAAGCTGAATGAAGCCGGTGGGTTTGAATAGTCCATTTTTTGGGATATTAAATTCTACGAAGTAGTTAAAATCTTTATCATTAAATAATTCAAGAATTTTATCAGGAGAGTTTCCTCCGGAATAAAGAGCAGCGACTACAGCCCCAGCGCTTGTACCAGCTATAATATCCGGAATGATACCTCTCTCTTCAAGAGCTTTTAATGCACCTGCGTGGGCAAACCCTTTTACTCCACCTCCAGACAAAACGAGTCCAATAGTGTACTTTTTCATAACTAACCAATAGTAAAGAAGAATTTTGCCCCTTGACCCTTTTTAGACTCTGCCCATACACTACCACCGTGGCGTTCAATTATTCTTTTAACGGTTGATAATCCAACTCCAGTCCCTGAAAAATCCTCTCCGTGATATCGAATAAAGGGCTTAAAAAGATCTTCTGCCTCTTCTGAGTTAAATCCCGCACCATTATCTTCAATGCAATATATAACACTACCCAGGCTCTCTTTAGAATAAAATGATATTGTTGGCATATCAGCTTTTGAACTGTATTTCACAGCATTACCTAAAATATTATCAAGGACAATTCTTATTAAGTTCTGATCTGCAATTGCTGAGAGACCATCCTGAATTGATATTTTGGGATTTGTATCTGTGTATCTTAGAAGTAGATTTTCAACAACCTCCTTTGCTAATGCTGAAATATCTACAAACTCCTTCTTCAATTCTGTGGTTCCTGATTGAGAAAATGCCAGTAAATCTTTAATGAGTTGAGACATCTCCTCCGCAGATTCGTTAATATATCCCATAAATTCTCTCTCTTC
>JAQVRQ010000060.1 GCA_028700975.1 Bacteroidales bacterium
AAGACTATCTCTAAACTATTAAATCTAGATTAAATAGTATGATGAATGTTGCCATTGTAGGCACCGGTTACGTAGGATTGGTAACTGGTGCTTGTTTCGCTGAAATGGGTGTTAATGTTATATGTGTAGACATTGACAAGAATAAAATTGAGATGCTCAATAGTGGAGTTATGCCCATTTATGAGCCAGGGATAAAGGAGATTGTCGACAAGAATGTAAAAGAGGGACGTCTTACATTTACTGATAATCTTGAGGGAATAATTTCAAATGTGTCAATTATATTTAGTGCAGTAGGAACTCCTCCGGATGAGGATGGAAGTGCAGATTTAAGATATGTACTAGATGTTGCCAGAACTGTGGGTAAAAATATGACTGACTATGTGCTTTTGGTCACAAAGAGTACTGTTCCGGTAGGTACTGCATCAAAAGTAAAGGGTGTTATTATTGAAGAGTTGGATAAGAGAGGCGTTAGCATTGATTTTGACGTTGCTTCAAATCCCGAATTTCTTAAGGAGGGCGCAGCAATCAAGGATTTTATGTCTCCAGACAGAGTGGTTGTTGGAGTTGAAAGTATTAAAGCAGCTCAATTAATGGAGAGGTTATATAAGCCATTTGTACTTAACGGATTCCCAATTATTTTTATGGATATTCCATCTGCTGAGATGACAAAATATGCCGCAAATGCAATGTTAGCGACAAGAATTAGCTTTATGAATGAGATTGCAAGATTGTGTGAGGCTACTGGAGCAAATGTTGAGATGGTGAGAAAGGGAATTGGTTCAGACAAGAGGATAGGGATGAGCTTTTTATACTCTGGAGCCGGTTACGGAGGTTCTTGTTTTCCAAAAGATGTTAAGGCTTTAGCTCGAAGCGGTGAAGAGCTTGGTGTAAGAATGCAAATTATTGAGGCCGTTGAGAATGTTAATAACGAACAAAAGGAGATTGTTTTCACAAAGATCAAGGATGCTTTTGATGGAGATTTAAAGGGAAGAGTTATTGCTGTATGGGGACTCTCTTTCAAGCCTGATACTGATGATATGCGAGAAGCTCCCTCCTTGGTGGTTATCTCAAAATTACTAGATGCAGGAGCAATAGTTAAAGTATATGATCCTGTAGCAATGGATGAGGCAAAACGCAGAATAAGTGACAAAGTTCTGTATAGTAAAAACATATATGAAGCTGCAAAGGGTGCTGATGCAATAGCTTTATTGACTGAATGGAAGCAGTTCAGACTCCCCTCCTGGTCTAAGCTTAGTGGGCTAATGAGAGAGAGGGTTGTTGTTGATGGGAGGAATATTTACGATCAAAAGGAGCTGGAATCTGAGGGTTTCAGATATTTTTCAATAGGGAAAAAATAGTTGATTATGAAAAGAATTCTCGTAACCGGTGGAGCCGGCTTTATTGGCTCCCATCTTTGTGACAGACTTGTAAGAGAGGGTAACGATGTTATTTGTCTGGACAATTTTTTTACGGGAACAAAGGAGAATGTGCTGCATCTTATTGGTAATCCACATTTTGAGTTGATTAGACACGATGTAACACACCCTTTTTATGCCGAGGTTGATCAAATTTATAATTTGGCCTGTCCCGCTTCTCCTGTACACTATCAGTATAATCCAATAAAAACTGTAAAGACCTCAGTAATGGGGGCGATAAATATGCTCGGCCTAGCAAAGCGTGTCAAGGCAAAAATACTTCAAGCCTCTACAAGTGAGGTATATGGGGATCCTGCTATACACCCTCAAGAGGAGAGTTATTGGGGGAATGTTAACCCAATTGGGATAAGATCCTGTTATGATGAGGGTAAGCGATGTGCTGAGACACTATTTATGGATTATCATAGGCAGAATCGTGTGAAAATTAAGATCATTAGAATATTTAATACTTATGGTCCTAAAATGCACCCTAATGACGGAAGAGTTGTTTCAAATTTTATAGTACAGGCGCTTAAAGGAGAGGATATTACTCTTTATGGAGGTGGCATTCAAACTCGTAGTTTTCAATATATAGATGACTTGGTTGAGGCTATGATACGAGTAATGAACGATACTCCTGATGATTTTATCGGTCCGGTTAATATTGGAAATCCGAATGAATTTACCATTAAAGAGTTGGCAGAGAGGGTGGTGTCGCTCACAGGTACTGATTCAAAATTTGTTATAAAAGATTTGCCCTCTGATGACCCTAAACAGAGGCAGCCAGATATATCATTAGCTAAAGATATTATAGGCTGGAGTCCAAAAATTGAACTTGAAGAGGGTTTGAAAAAAACGATTGATTATTTTAGAATGAGTATAAATAATGGATATTAGACCATCTGATTTTACTGTACTAATTGTTGATGATGTAGATGCTAATGTTCTTCTGCTTAAATTGATGTTGACCAAAGCCGGATACAAAACCCTTACGGCTTACAATGGTAAAGATGCATTGCACCTTATCTCAAAAACATCTCCGGACTTGATTTTGCTTGATATTATGATGCCGGTTATGGATGGTCACGAAGTTGCAGAGAGACTTAAGAAGATGCCGGATAAAAAGGATATTCCGGTAATTTTCCTTTCGGCTCTTAACTCTCCGGAGGATATTGTTAAAGGTTTTAAAAATGGGGCTGCTGATTATGTCTCAAAACCATTTAATAAAGATGAGCTTCTTATACGTGTAAGCCATCAGCTATCTCTCGTTTCTGCAAAGAGAATGATAGAGAAACAAAAGGATGAGCTGGAGAAGATTGTTGAGGCCAGAGATAAATTATACTCACTTATTGCTCACGATTTGAGGGCTCCGGTAGGCTCACTGAGGATGGTTATGAACGCCCTCTCTATGAGTGTGGACAGAGATAGGCTGGAGGAGGATATGTACGAAATTCTTATTATGGGCAATAGGCTTGCAGAGGATACTTTTGTCCTTCTTGATAATCTTCTTAAATGGACTAAGAGTCAGACTGGAAGATTAAAAACAGTATTCCAGGATAATGTTGAAATTTATTCTCTGATAAAGGGTGAGCTTGAAGTTGCTGAGGTTTTGGCTGAACTGAAACAAATATCAATAACGATGGAGGGTTATACTGAGTCCAGAGCAAGAGTTGACCAAGATATGATAAAGACAGTTTTACGGAACTTGGTTAATAATGCAATTAAATTCAGTGACAGAGGTTCAGAGGTTAAGGTTATAATAACTGAAGAGGGTGACCGCATTATTATCTCTGTTGAAGATAAAGGAAGGGGTATAAAGAGTGGTGAGCAGAATAAATTGTTCAAGACAAATATTCATATATCATCTTATGGCACTGAAAAAGAGGAGGGATCCGGGCTTGGTCTTTTGTTGTGCAAAGAATTTATCTATAGAAATAACGGAAATATATGGTTTAAATCAACTGAGGGAGCTGGATCAACCTTTAGTTTTGATATACCAGTTCAGAAATAACAGGTTTGTGATCGCTCCACTCCTTGTCAGGAGTAGTGTACCTTACAGATTTGAATTCCGTTGAGTGGAAAATGTAGTCAATCCTAAACAGACCAAACATACCTCTGTAGGTTCCACCCATTTTTGATCCAGCCTCTCTAAAGCCATCAGCAACCTTCTCTACCTTAATTTTTGTGTATGCGTAAGATGAGGGTGTATCGTTCATATCTCCACATATGATTATTGGATGGGCTGTGGTATCTGCAAGTAATTTTACCTCTTCTGCCTGTGTTGCCCTCATTTCGTTGTTGTGCTTTATTTGCGAAATGCTTTTGAATAAACCTTCACCTCTCTCTCTTTGCAGTGCAAAACTTGTTGTTTGTAAATGGAAATTGATAACTCGTATCAATCCTTTATCTGTTGATAAATCAGCCCATATAACCCTGTTTGCGCTATCTTCAAAATCAATCTTCCCCTTTCTGATTATTTTGTATTTGCTCATTATGGCAAGTCCAAGGTGATTATCATCAGGATATACAATATATTTATATGGAATATGGTCAAAAAAGCCCTTCATCTCATTGCTGTTTAGGTGGGTTGCATTTTTGTACTCCTGAAGAGAGAGAATATCCGGCGCCTCCTCTTTTATAAACTCAGCAATATTAGCAGCTCCTTCATATCCGGAAAGATGCCTGAATTCGTGAATGTTATAATTTATTACTTTAATAATATCCTGATTGTTGTATGCAATGATCTCTTTTTCTCCTCTAAATTGAAAAATTGATAATAAAGTGTAAGTATTAATTATTATTGAAAAGAGAGGAAGTAAAAACCCCCAGCTTCTTCTTATTAGCCAAAAAAGCATCAAAACTATTGATGATATAATGGTTATTGGTAGAAGGTTATTAGCAATAGCAAGCCATTTGAAGTGATGTGGTCTAACATATCCCGATATACTACCTCCAACTGCTAAAATGAAAATTATTAGTGTTATCAGGAAAGCAATTATGTCAATAATTTCAATTCCTTTGAGTCTCTTCATAATTAATTTTGTTTGTGTAAATATATTAAAAATCAACAATTATTCAGTTTTCAATACTTTTGAAGTTAATTTTTTCTATTTTTACGCGATATATTAAGAGGTATTGTATTAAACTCGTAGATGATTGTGAAGAAAAGAGTTCTTATAGTAGATGACAAAGAGACCATTGCAAAGATTATTAAGGTCTATATAGCAGATTTGTTTGACTGCGTCTATTTTGACGACCCTATTAAAGCCATATCGTGGCTTCAGGAGGGCGATCTGCCGGATTTAATTATCTCGGATATAAATATGCCAAATATGACCGGTGTTGAATTCCTGGATTATGTGAAAAAGAACGATATGTTCAATAAGATTCCTTTTGTTATACTATCCGGGGAGGATAGCACCTCACAAAAAATCGCTCTTTTGGAGAGAGGGGCAAGTGACTATATTTCAAAGCCTTTTAATCCGATGGAATTAAAGATAAGGCTTAAAAAGCTTATTGAGTGAGCGTCTATTTAACATACCTTGGTACCAACAGAGAGTGTTACTCTCGTTTCTCTTCCTTGTCTGAAGACAAGATTCATTTATGCTCAACTATTGAAGAACTTATTAAGCTTGTAAAAAGCTTTGATCCGGAAACTCCTGTTCTTGTTCTTTTCGAAAAAACAGAAATTGACAAGGATATACCTCTTTTGAAGGAAATTAGAGGTATTGTTCCTCTCGCATATATTGTTCTGGCTGCTGAAAGTGTCCCTAAGGAGGAGTTTAACAGATATATACAAAACGGAGTAAGAGATACTGCCTGCGGAAAAATAACTGCAGAAAGAATGCTCAACGCTATAGATTTTATTGAGAGAAATCACAAAATACTTTCTACTACTGTTAAACAACTTCCGTTAGGAACATATAAAGTTCCTGTCTGGAAGAGAGTTTTTGATATTATCTTTTCTTTAGCAGCGCTTATTATCCTCTCCCCTCTACTTATCCTGACAGCAATTTTTATTCGTATAGAGAGTCCGGGTCCTGTTATTTATAAATCAAAACGTGTTGGTAGCAACTATAAAGAGTTTGATTTTTTAAAATTCAGGTCTATGTATAAAGATGCAGATAAACGTCTAAAGGAGTTTATCAAATTGAATCAGTATAGTGATATTGATTTGTCTCATTTTAATATAGATGATGATACGGCTAGAATTCCAATCATTGAAACCGAAACAATGCAGGAGGGTCTCTATTATTCGGATGATGATGTTATTTCTGAAGAGCAATTTTTGAGAGAAAAGAGTATAAAACAGAAGAATAATTTCGTTAAATTTGAAAATGATCCCCGAATAACAAGAATGGGCAGATTTATTAGGAAATTCAGTATTGACGAACTGCCTCAGATTATAAATATTTTAAAGGGAGATATGTCTATTGTTGGCAACAGGCCCCTTCCATTGTACGAGGCTGAACAACTGACATCGGACCAATATATTGATAGATTTATGGGGCCTGCTGGACTTACCGGTTTGTGGCAGGTAGAGAAAAGAGGAGACTCCGGAAAGCTCTCTCCTGAGGAGAGGAAGCAACTGGATATATACTACGCAAATAATTTTGGGTTCTGGCTGGATATGAAGATAATTTTGAAAACATTTACAGCCTTTATTCAAAAGGAGAATGTATAAAATGACATTTAAATGAAAAGAGTTCTACTGCTATTTATATTGATGATAATTCAGGTTGGTCTTTTGAGAGCCCAGGCGGGAACAGAAGATCTTCTTAAGATAAAGTTGCCTCCAATAGATTCTCTATTTAATGGAGCAATGAAGACATCTATGTTTCAGTTTTATGATTATAAGATGCAACAGGAGCAGTATATTCTTAAAACAGAAAAAAGAAGGTGGTTGGAGTTTTTTAGTGTTTTTGGTTCGTATCAATATGGTGCCGTGGGTGTAAATTCATTTACAAATTATGGTTCTGAATTTCCGCTGGTTTACCAAACATCTGGTGAGGTCCAATTGTGGTATAATGTTGGTGCAATGCTTAGAATTCCTCTTGACAGGTTGTTTGACAGAGGGAACAGAGTTAAGAGCCAGAAGGCAAAAATGAATGCCACTCTTAAAGAGAGAGACCTGTGGTACGACGAACAGAAGATAAAAATCATAGATCTTTATGTGAAGGTTGAAGAGATGCTGAATAATCTTGATTATGTTGTTGAGCATTTCGCTTTAATAGATGAACAATACGAAATTGCACAAAAAGATTATGCAATCGGCTCTATGAATGGTCAGACTCTAGGCGTTATTAAAGGGGCTCAGGTACAGGCTTATATGCAGTTAGAACGTGTAAAGGCAGAGCTAAATGCGGCAATACTTAAACTTGAAATTTTATCCAATACTAAAATAATTAACAGGTAGATGGATGTACTCAATCAAATACTTAGACTAATCTTCCGTATTAAATACTGGTTGATATTTCTCCCTCTTACAGTAGCGTTGATCTTTATATACAAGACGAGAGAGATGCCAAGAGAGTACGAGGTTAGTACTACAATTTATACAGGGATTGCATCCGGATTTACTATAGAGTCAGGAATGGATGGTGGTGGAAGAGTAGACTGGAGCAGCGTTAATAACGGGATGGACAACTTGATGAGTATTATCAAGTCAAAAACAACATTGCGAAATGTGTCGCTCCATCTTTATGCACAGCATATGATCTATGGAGATTCAATAAAAGATAACAATTTTATTACAGCAGAAAATTACAGAAGCCTATTAAGCATAACACCAAAGGAGGTTAGAGCACTTATTGACCCAACCTCTATTCAAAATACAATCGCTAATCTAAATAGCTACGAAAAGGCATCTCCCAGAAATTTTGTTTATGGTCTCTTTAATTGGAACCATCACCATTATAGCTATACTGCACTTAGTAAAATTGAGGTTAGAAGAATTTTCAACAGTGATATGCTTGAGATCAAGTACTCTTCAAATGATCCCGGGATAACCTACAATACGCTGCTAATCCTTAACGAAGAGTTTGTTAATCAATATCAGCTGTTAAGATTTGGTGAAACAAATAATGTAGTTGATTATTTCAGAAGTGAACTTCTGGCACTGTCAAAAAAATTAAGAGCTTCTGAGGACTCGCTTACCGACTACTCAATTTCTAAGAAGATTATTAACTACGGAGAGCAAACTAAACAGGTTGCTGCAATGTCACGTGACTATGACTTGCTTTTTAATGATGTATTATTAAGATATACAAGCGCAGCTACTTCCGTAAGAGAGCTTGAAGATAAAATTGATAATCAGGTTAAGGTTATTGAAAATAACACTCAATTTATTGGGAAAATTAATGAAATATCTGCTTTAAGTTCTCAGCTGGCAAAGTTACAAACATTTAAAACAGATACAGTTGCTTCAGGAGACAACCAGATGAATGACCTGAAGAGCAGGTTGGATATTGCAGAGAGAGAGCTTAAAAATCTCTCTTCTGAGATAACTACTCAGAAATACACAAAAGAGGGAATAGCTACTACAACATTCGTAGAACAGTGGATTGAAAATTTGATTGAAAGGGAGAAGGCATATTCTCAATTGAATGTAATGACTGATGTTATTAATAAGCTGGAAGATCAATATGCTTTTTTCTCTCCAATTGGCTCTACTTTAAAGAGGATTGAGCGTGATATATCTTTTACCGAACAATCTTACCTCTCGGTGCTACAAAGTTTAAATGCTGCTCTTTTAAGACAAAAGACTCTGCAGATGACTTCTGCGAATCTTAAACCTATCAATCCTCCTCTATTTCCTGTATCTCCATTGCCAACAAAGAGAAAGCTCATTGTACTTACCTCTTATTTGATGTCAATTGTATTTTTGCTTGCATTTTTTGTTCTAGTGGAAATTTTTGACAGAACTTTAAGAGACAGGTATCGTACAGAAAGAATAATACCAGCGAAGGTTTTGGGCGCATTTCCAAGACAACACAGATTCAGATATAGGTCTTATTTTAATTCTTATATAAGAATTTGCACCAACTATCTGGCAAATTCAATAATTCCATTCCTAAATCCAAAGGAGAGGCCGGATATAATTAACTTCATAAGTACAGACGAAGGTACTGGTAAAACGAAACTTATTACTCTCCTAGAGGAGTATTGGACAGAGAGGGGGCTAAAAGTAAGAGCTATTAACTGGAGCGAGCAAGAGTTTTCTGAATCAAGAGAGTATCTTCTGTCTAATAATTTTTATGATTTTAATGATTACGATAATGAGGATATAATTATAATTGAGCATAGATCATTGATGAAATCTGCCATTCCGGTGGGTCTTCTCAGAGAGGCATCTCTTAATTTACTTACTGTTAGAGCAGACAAAGTTTGGAGAGATATTGATAAAATTGCGTTTGATCGTCTTAAAGAGCAGGTTCAATCTACTCCTCTTATGCTTTATCTTACAGAGACAACCAGGGATGTAGCCGAAAGCTTTGTAGGTCAATTACCGCCTGTCTCTAGGGTAAGATCATTTATTTATAAGTTGCTGCAACTGGGCTTTACATCAAAATAGCGAATTATTATTTTGGAGTTGTTTAAAAATATTCTGGGGTCGCTCGGCAGATTATGGCTTGGCATACTGCTTATAATAGTAGTATCAGTAATACTTTTTATCACATTCAAATTTGGCTATATTGCCGGAGCTGCAATCACTCTTATTCCCTTTGGACTTATCTTT
>JAQVRQ010000061.1 GCA_028700975.1 Bacteroidales bacterium
AGTTATTGTCAAATTCAATAAAATTTACCCAATCCGGAAAAATAATTATTGGCGTAAAGAGAACTTTTGAGCAGGATTCATGTAACGATTCTGTTCAAATATTTGTGTCTGATACAGGTGAGGGAATCTCGGTTGAAAAACAAAATTACATTTTCAAACCATTCGTTCATGATGAAGATGTATATATAGCTAGCCATGAAGGTGTTGGTGTTGGGCTTGCTATTTGTCAGAAACTAGCTTTAAAAATTGGGGCCACTATTAATCACATACCAAATATTGGAACAGGAACAAAATTCCTGCTAAGCCTTCCTGTATCAAGGCTTCCAAATAATCTATTTTCTGGTGAAAGAGAGTCTTTAATTTGTATTGTTGCAGAAGATGATACGATATACCATTCAGTTAAAAATTCATTAAATCAATATAATTTTAATTTAATAAGAATTGTAAAATTTATTGATTTAGAAAATATTTTGTTTGAAAATGACTTTATCAGACATATCATAATCGCTGATACAGCATCAAATAACGTTCTTGCAGATATCAACAACCTTACGTACAAATTTATAGATAAAATATTTTTTCTTTTTTTATTTAGTAGCACAAACCATTTGACTCAATTACACCGAGATAATTTGTATGTGTTTAACTCAATTTTCATCACTCAAGGAATTCTTAAAATAACCGAATTAATAAAATCAACAAAAAACAAATAAATTTTTTATGAGAAATCTATTTTTTCCCGTTCCATTTCTTACTATGTTAATGGCTATCGGCTGTACACCAGAGCAAACAGTAACAATTATAGTAAATGAGAAGGCCCATCTTCAGCTTGATGGAAAAATTCCTTCGAACGTCTTTCAAACAAAAGCTAATGTACCCTTGGATGCAGGACGCTCAATAGGAGTTTACGTTGTTGATGCCACATCTGGTTCAACTGATTCCATTCATACAACTGAAGTCGCAAATAAGCCAATGGTTGTTTTAACCGATGGCAGTATAAGTGGTGATCCTATATTCCTTCAAGAGGGCAAAGACTACAAAGTATATTCTTATTCTCCTAGAGTTACAACTGTCACAGATCCCAGGGAAATACCGTTTGCTCATGGAGTAGATTTGCTTTATGCAGATGAAGCAACAATAGTTAAAGCCTTAAAAGGGAGAAACACTGTTAATTTACTCTACAATCACAAACTATCGCAAATTAAATTTAAATTAATTGATGACCGAGATGCTCTTACAAAAGAGCAATACCCTTTTTCTGAAGCAACTTTTGAAGTGAGTGGATTTTATAAAGATTGCTTATTAAATTTGGAGACTGGTAAAATTAACAGAGGTGAAATAGACAATAACATAAAAATCATACGCCAGGATTTTCCTGTATGCTTTATACCCTCTACTGCAAATATGAATTTGATTATTAAAGTTGTAATTCCTGGAGTTATTACCGGTGAGCAAATAATAACAGGCAATATATCAACTCTTTTTGAATCAGGCCACTCTTATTCATTTAACATTAAAGTTGCAACGACAAGGCTTGATGTTGTTGGTTCATTAGTAGACTGGATACCAGTTGATGAAGATGTGATAATAACTTCAATGTAATATTTTGTAATGAGAAATGTTATTATATTATTGATATTAATTCCATTTTTTCTATCCTGTGAGAGGGACAATGGCTCTGTAAATGTCGTTCCTCTCTCAGTTGAAGCTGGAATATCTATTCAATCTGCCACGAAGGCTATAATCTCGGGTACATCATTTCCTGATAACAGCAAAATTGGTGTACAAGTGCTTAGGGCGTCAGATGGAGAAGTTTATGAACCAGGTGCTCTAACAAATGTTGAATTCACTTATAACGAGGCATCCTCTACCTGGACTTCTGCGAAATTTAGCTTAACCTCTACCCTCGGAAATGTCTACGCTTATTATCCTTTTTTGCATATCGGATTAGATAACGAGGTTTTTACTAATGTGAATATCTCTATAAATTCAATTAGCGATTTTGATAGTGACATTGATTATATGTTTGCTATACCATTGACAGATCCAAGTGAACAGGTCAGCAATGCTTCAGGTAAAAATCTTGCAAATTTGGTGATGCAGCATGCATTAACACAAATCTCATTTGTAGTTTATAAAGAAAACTATTTGGGTACAGGTTCTTTTACAAGGTTTTGTATTGAAGATGCTGGTGCGACAGAGTGGGTAAAAGTAAGTAAAGCTGCAGATGATGATTTGTTAATGAATATTCAAAATGGCTCAATAACCGGAGGAATAAAAGGGGCTATTATTAGAAATTTTGTTACTCCAGTAACTTTGTCATCTGACCCGCCATCTGAAATTTTGCAAACTTTAAGGAGTCAAGTTAATGCATCCGCAATTTTAATGCCTACCGGCTTGATTGAGGCCGGTGATATTAAATTCACTTTTACAGTTGATGGTAAAATCTGTAGTGCTGTCAATTCTTCCTCAATTACTTGGGAGGCAGGCAAGCAGTATATCTATAAAGTTAAATTCTCCGGTACTGATATTTCAATATCTTCTGTAACAGTAACTGATTGGGATACTCAACTCGCAGATGATATTATTATTAATTAGAATGCTTATTAGTTATTTTTTTAATGTCCATTTCTAGAGTTAAGTCTTATTTGATTTTGATGCTATTAATGTTAATTTGTGGATGTTCTAAAGATAAATGCTCCCATAATAATTGGGCAAAAGCAGTCTTCTTTGCAAATGTTCAAGGGATTACCACAAAAACTCCTATAGACATTGGAGAGAATATTCCCACTGGCGACACAGTTGGTCTTTTCGCTCTTTCCTATATTGGAGATAACGAATCAAATGTAGAATGGCCTACTATTCAGTCTGAATTTAAAATGTTTAATATTGAAGGAATAATCCAAGAAGGAACACCAAAAACAATTCAAACTTCAAAATCTTTTTATTTGCAAAATAATGGCCAAAAAATAGCATTTTACTCATATTACCCAAGAGATAACATCTCTGTTTACAATAGTGGATGTGAGCCTACAATTGATGTATATATACCAACTTCACCATCTAACCAAAAAGATTTTCTTTGGTCTACTCCTGTTACAGGAACTTATATTACCCCTGATCTAAATTTAGTATACAATCACGCATTAAGCCTTATTAGGATAAAACTTCATAAAACTTGCATTGATGAGATTATTCTTAAAAAAATTATAATATCAACAGTTCAGAAGCAGAAAGCAACAATGAATATTGCAACGGGAGAAATGGTTACAAATGATTTACCAGGCGGTAATAATGATTTTGTCCTCTCTGATTTATCCATTCCTATTCCTTTAAAAGGAAGTGAAGAATCACCTATAGTTTTAAATAACGCTAAATTTCTTTTTGTGCCAGGTACTTTGATCTCTTCAATTAAAGCAATTGTAAGGATTGCTGGTGAGTTATTTGACAGAGAATACTCGATTATAAATCCAGCCCTAACTTTAAAAAAGGGTGCTTCGATTAATGTTCTTCTTAGTGTTTCAAAAATTGGAGCAGAAATTTCTAACTGGGATGAGATAAATGATAACGAAGAAATAGGAGAAGTCCCTTCATCGAATTGTTATATTATTTCTCCGAATAGCTCAAAATATATAAGAGTTGGAATAAAGGGAACTGGTAATGTAAATGCAATCGCAGGAACAGATCTCTCTATAACTCATATTGCAAAATCGGTATCTGTATTATGGCAAACTTCTCCTGACTTGATCTCGTTAAGTAATTTTAGCACAACAGATCAAACCGTTCTAGTTGCTACACCTCTTAATGATGTTTCTGGAAATGCTGTAATCGCAGCCTACGATGGAATAAATGGGACTGGCAATATCCTTTGGAGCTGGCATATATGGGTTACTGATTATAATCCTAATATAGGGGCAACATATAATTTTAATCCTGATAATCCGCTAGAATTTATGGATCGAAATCTGGGAGCAATAGATAATTCACCAGGATTAATTGATACGAAAGGTTTACTTTATCAGTGGGGTCGAAAAGATCCTTTTCCAGGGTCAACAACCATTGATGGTTTTACAGAGCCTGTTCTATATGGATCCTTGACTTCAGTTATCAAAGAGCCTGTAAGTGTATCAAACAACTTGGAAAATTCGATATTGAATCCAACTACTTTTTATTGCGGAATAAATAATGTTAATACTGGATATGACTGGTACACAAATATAGATAATCGGGCTAGTCAAAATGATGCACTATGGGGGAGCTCAAATCCCAATGAGATGCAAACAGCAAAGACTATTTTTGACCCTTGTCCAGCGGGATGGAGAGTGCCTGCGTTTAGAAACGGCATTTCTCCATGGAGTATACTTTCATTAACAAATAGTACTTTTTTAAATTATGGGAGAATATGGATTACTCCTTACTGTGCGGGTTTCTATCCTGCATCAGGCTATTTAGATCGTAGTAATGGTTTGTTTTACCATGTGGGTTCAGCCGGTTACCTTTGGTCAGCATCAACATGTTTAAATATTAATTTTTTGTCTAACAGTTTACACTTTTTTACTTCAGATGAGAATGTTAACAGTTCTATTCATAATAATCGTGCTTATGGATTTAGTGTTCGTTGTGTTAGAGAATAACTTAGATAAAAATGCCTAAAATTATTTACGTATTATTTGTATTACTTGTTTTTTCATGTAGAAAAGAGCATTATGAAAATGTTTCACTTGTACCGATGAATATTCTTCCTTCGATATCTGTTAAAACAACAAAAACTCTTATTGATGAGAGCAACATTAATTCTCAACAAATTGGACTTCAGATTACGAACTCGGCAGGAAATGAATTTTATGATAATCAAACGAGTTATAACAATATTTTACTATCAAATACCGGTTCCTGGACTCTCGCCACCACTGTTTACCTTTCAAATTCTTCAGCAAAGATATTCGCATATAGTCCATACTCATCAAATTCAGGAGATTTAACAGGTGTTGGTTCGTCTGACACCCCTGTGGCTAGATTGTTAAACATTCCATCAAACCAGCCGATGGCAAATCAAGTCGATTATCTTTGGGCAGCGCAGGATAAAACAACATATGATGGATTAGCAAATATTAATAATTCAAACGCCAATATAACTTTAAAAATGAATCACTCCTTGGCACAAGTTGCCTTTGTTATCTATAAAGACAATTATAATGGAGAAGGGCGTCTAAGTCAGATTAAGATAATAGACAATTCGATTGAACCATCTTTTAGAATAAGTAAAATAATTAATAATGATTTAATAATGAATCTTCCTGATGGTTTAATATCTGGAGGCGAGACAACTTCAACTTTAACTGTAACAGAGATAAATAATACAATTAATTTGACAAGCGATCCCGGAGATGAGCCATCTGTTCTTAAAGGGTTAAAAAACGGATATTTTCTAATAGCTCCAGTTTCAATTATGGACCAAACCAAATTGGAATTTATCTTTACAATCGACGACAAAGAGTATTCAGCATCCATTGTTCCAGGATCATTAAACTGGCAAAAAGGCAATCAATATATATTTAAATTAAAACTAGATGTTACGGCTTTATCTATAACTGGATTAACTGTCACACCTTGGCTTTCGAGTGATTCTGAGTTATCTACAGATTATGGTGTAAACAAATTAGCAAATTGTTATATAGTTGAACCTGAAACCTCAATTGTTATTCCTGTAGGAATTAAAGGGAATGGAAATCCTCTTACGATTGAGGATGGGATTGAGGTAAACCACGTAGCAGAATCTATGGGAATACTCTGGCAAACTCCGGGAACATCGGTTTCTCTCAGTGATTTTTCCCCTTCCAGTCAGACTGTAAAGGTCTCCGCTGCTTCAGGTAAAGGGAATGCTCTCATTGCCGCCTACAGCGGTCCCGGTCAAACTGGAGACATCCTATGGAGCTGGCATATTTGGGTTACAGATTATAATCCGGATAATCAAACAAATGGGACTACGTATACATTTACAAACGATAGCTCAATTACCTACACTTTTATGGATCGTAATCTGGGTGCGCTATCAACTACATTTACTGATACAACAGATCAAAATGCTTTATACTATCAATTTGGTAGAAAAGACCCTTTTCCAGGTGGTAACTATTCTTTGCCTACTCCTGTTGCAGGCCAACAAAGTGTGAGCTACTCAATAAAAAATCCGATATTATTTATAACAAGTCCTTTGAGATGGTTTTCATTTAGTAGTGTTCAATGGTGGAGAGGTGCCCGTAATAATTTACCACCAGATTTATATCCAGGCAGAAAAACTATTTATGATCCTTGTCCTGCAGGCTGGCGCGTTCCAAGTTCAATTAGAAAATCTTCACCTTGGTTAGGTTTATCAATATCTAATGGTATTTGGAAAGATAATGGATGGACGTGGAGTACTCCTCATAATGTTGGTTTTTATCCTGCTGCAGGATACAGAAAAGAAACAACAGGTATACTTACAGCTGTGAAATCTGAAGGCCGTTATTGGACTTCTCTCAATATTGGTGTTATGTATCACTTTTATTTATGTTTAGCATTAACTAGTACAAATGTGACAACTCCTGCTTCTCCTTCTGCTCGTGGTTTACCCATTAGGTGTGTACGTGAAAATTAAAATTGGAAAATATGCCAAAAGGAATTTTATTAATCTTTGTTTTATTTTTTTTTTCTTGCCAAAAAGAAGAAGTTGCTGACTTTGATGATGGAACTTCTGTAAAAGTAAATCTTTATATTCCACTTCTAGAAATTGTAGAAACAAAATCGGATATTTATTACATAGAAAATAGCGTTATTGATATTTGGGTATTGCAATTTAATGGTCAAAACGAAGCTTCAGTATTAGTTAAAGCAGATTACTACCTAAATCCAGATGTTGCCTGTTTAAATTTAAATCTATTAACAGGCACGAATCAATCAGTGTATTTTATTGTAAATACAGCAGATGCGAATATGTTTAATAGCTCAAAAGCTCCTTTGAATTCTTATACACTATCGTCGTTAATAAATAAGGAAATTTTATACGCATCAGAAAACGATAATTTCCCCAGCCAATCTTTACGTATGTCCGGTATTTATCAGGGAGATATATTTGCATCAAACACATCTTTTTCAGTTCCTCTAAAGCGACTTGCGGCTAAAATATCATTTTCTTATAATTGCCTCCCTTCAACAAATCCAGGTGAAGAAGGAGCTTTCATTAAAATTACCTCAGTGGCTTTAAAAAATGTACCGGGTAGTTCAAGTTTTTTAAGTAATCCGGAAAATTCCACTATCGCCGAACCGGTTACTACATTTGATTATCCAAATAAATTTATAGGTATTGGAGATACATCTGGTACAGTAACATTTTATATGCCGGAAAATTTAAGAGGGCAGGTTCCTACAAACACTTCACCACTTCAAAAAGCCATTTCTCCTCCAACAAAAGCAACATATTTGGAAATTCATGGGACATATTATCCTTTAGATGTTACTCTCCCCTCAATGTATGTTGTTTACAAAATATATTTAGGAAGAAATGCTATTACAGATTATAATATTAATTCAAATACAAAATATACTATTCATATAACATTTAAAGGACTATATTTATCAGATCCCCGTATAATAGTTCAAGATATTACTGCGGCAAACTGCCATATTGTACCCCCTGGCAATACAGTAACGATTTATATCGGAGTCAAGGGTAATGGAAATGCAGATGCTGTCGCAGGCACAGGTCTTGATGTAAACATAACTGAAGCAAAATCAATAAATGTATTATGGCAATCAAGCCCTGATTTAATTACGGTTAGCAATTTTAGTGGCAGCACTGTAGATGTTACCGCCAATAACTCAGGAATAAGCGGTAATGCAGTTATAGTAGCTAATACGAATGAAGCCGGCAACGGCAGTAATTTATGGAGCTGGCACATATGGGTTACCAACTATAATCCTAATGAAAGAACAACTTACAATTTCAACCCAGACAATCCATTAATATTTATGGATCGTAATTTGGGAGCTACTGATGATACTCCAGGAGAAATGGGAACAAAAGGATTGCTATATCAATGGGGAAGAAAAGATCCCTTCCCTGGTTCAACTACAATAGATGGAAATATTGAACCCATACTTTTTACTGGATTTTCTATGTCGTTAAGATGCTTTAATGCATCATCTTTAGAGAATTTATCTAATACAATTAAATATCCACATTTTTTTTATTATAGTACATATACTAACCACGATTGGTATTCTACTTCATCAAGTAATGATGACTTATGGGGAAATGCAGATAGGAGTGGAACCCCAACTGCAAAAACTATTTTTGACCCTTGTCCGGCTGGGTGGAGAGTACCAACATTCAAATTCGGAATTTCTCCATGGGGTGTACTTGAATTTCCCAATTTTGAAAATTACGGATCAACTTGGATAACTCCGAATGCAGGCTTCTATCCAGCTGCTGGATACAGGAATGGAATAAATGGTACTTTAAACCAGTCTGGAGCTATTGGTATGTATTGGAGTGCATCTCCGGGAACTATGTCAAAATCAAGCTCAATACTTTACTTCAATGATTCCGATACTTACCCAGATGATAGTAGCTACCGTAGTGCTGGCAATTCTATCCGTTGTGTTAAGGAATAAAAAGTAAAACTCGACTTATCTATACAAAAATAATTAATATTTTTTCAAGAAAACCAGCAACAGTATATTCGGATTCTATGTTTAATCCACCTGAGTATTGGGTTTTTAGAACACAATTTTTTTTCTGATTATGATAATTAACTAATTTCCTCAACCATTTGTTACTCGTTAGAAATCATCGCAACAAATGCCAGAGGTTAATATGTAATCAAAAAAACAATATCCAAAAACCATTTTACTGTGATAATTTATTTGTATCGTTTCACAACCCTCACAATAAATAATGGTTTT
>JAQVRQ010000062.1 GCA_028700975.1 Bacteroidales bacterium
AACAAATGGCAGCAGGAGCACTGGAGAGCCATTGTCTCTTCCTACAGAGCATCACCCTTTTTTGATTATTATGAAGATGATTTCTCCCAATTTTATCATACCAGATACAAGTTTCTCTTTGACTTTAACCTTGAGTTATTGCAACTTCTTCTTAATTTGATAGGAGTGAAAAGAGATATAACTTATACTGCTGAGTTTTGTAAAGAGTATATTAGTTCTGAAGTGCTAGACTTAAGAGATAAAATTCATCCAAAGAGAGAATCGGGATTACGAATGGTGAAAAAAGATAGTGGGCAATACTTTCAAGTATTTGCCCACAAATATGGTTTTATTCCAAATCTTTCTGTTATAGACCTACTTTTCAATGAAGGTCCCAACTCCATATCATATCTTTAAAATCTAAAACCTACAGTCATAAAAACTTTTGTTGTACCGGAAGTTAAGAGACCATTAGGCGATGAAATTCCGGAATAGCTTTCATACAATTTAAGACTCTCTTTATTTTCAAGTCTTTGTTGTACAGATAGGTCCATAAAGAATCCACTATTATTATTAAATCCGGCGCCTGCTGATATAAAAGTGTAATCGTTAGGGTTGTTTTTGTCTGCATTTTGGTAGTATGAGTAACCGGCTCTTAGGGCAAAATTCTTAACTGGCTTTATCTCTGCACCTACTCTGAAGTTTTTCGCAAGCCTGAAATCATCACTTATTATGCTGTTTTCGCTTCTGAACTGATCAATTCCATTCTCACTCTTGCTTAGACGAGTCATACTATATGATACACCCTCCAAATCTGCCGATATAATTGCGAAATTCCCAAAAACATAAGAGACCCCAGCTCCAAGTTTTAGTGGTGAAATAAGTCCGTATGTGAAATCACCAACAGGTGACAATACTGTTTGCTGATAGCCATCGTTGAAGCGAGATGTCATCTCCTCCTCCCACTCTTCAGTAATGGACATAAATGTAGGAGTAGTTATGGTTGCTCCAATCCTAAACCCTGAAAATGGAATGAAAATTAGACCGAGCTTTGCGTTGAGTCCAATTCCGTTTGTGGATTGCCTATATGTGTAGTCCATTGACTGGAATCCTGTCTGAAAATTTGAGGAGTTATCAGCAGATTCAGTATATTTTTGATAATCTGTGAAAAAAAGTGATTGAATCCCAAGGTTGGCTCCAAAAAATAATTTTGTTCCAATTCTTCCGCCTACGTTTACCAAAATTTCTGTCTGGCTTCCAAAGGTCTCCCTTACAAAACTCTGATTCAGTAAACCACCTGTGTATATAAGTTCGCCATCTAGATTTTCTGTCGCTCCAATGTATTCATCAGTTGTTCCGGAGAGGAGGTCTAGCAAATTTGTATTCCAGGCAATTACGTTCTTCCAGGGTAATCCAATTGTAAAAGGATATGTGTCAGTAGTAGAAGTGATGTCAAGTTCAGAGGATAGTGTTCCATTTGTTCCTGATGCAACCGCTCCTAACCAGGAGCTTTGATCTGTAGATCCGTTAGCACTGAATCTGGAGTTAAAATCGTTGATTCTATTTACTGCAAATGATATACTTATAGAATTATTCCCTTTTCTGTTTGGAAATAGGTTGCCAACATATCCCAAAGATGGAATTACTAATCTCTTTTTTGACTCTAGGGATGATTCGTTAAGATACTCTGTTTTACCTGTAAAGATGCTAAGAGCCGGAGTTACAGAAAATTCAGAATATCTATAGATTCCTGATGCCGCAGGGTTTATTCCAAGTGATCCTATATCTCCGCCAAGAGATATAAATGCATTTCCCATTGCAGAGGTCCTGGCACTTCCTTCGTAGAAAGTTTGGGAGAAAAGAGCTGCACTTGTAATGTATGGATTGTTACCAAGCCCCAGAGCATTATGTGTTGTTGTCTGACCTACTGCAACAAGACTAAAAAATGCTAATGTTACAGTTAATATCTTTTTCTTCATCTTTCTGATTGCTTTAATTTATCTTCTATATCCTGAGTTACTGGAAGAGCTGCTTGACGAAGATCTGCCTGCCGAAGAGGAGGAGCTTGAAGTGGAGCGGGTAGCAGAACTACTAGAGTTATTAGAGCTTCTTGTACTAGCCGAAGAGCTTTCAGAACGTGTTCTGGTATATGAAGAGCTGCTTCTGGTTGTTCCAGTAGTGCTACTCTCTCTTCTGGTCTGTGTACTGTTATATGTGTTTCCACTATTGCGAGCTCCCTGAGAAGAGTTATTAACATTTGTTGTGCTCCTTCTGTATGTTCCTGTAGATTGTCTTTGAACAGGATTTTGGGTTCTGCTGGTTCCAGTATTGTAAGTTGATCTCCTGGTTGTGTTTGAACCTTGCTGTGTAATAGTTTCCATTGTAGATGTGTTACCTCTTCTATAAACACTATTGCTCACAGTTGATGTTCTCTCCTGTTGTTCACCTCTTACAGCGGATCTGCCTACTGTTGAGTTTTGTCTTGGAATACTTGTTATTACACTTTTATCCCTTCTGTCACTTCTGTCCAGATTTCCGTTTCGATTTCCTTCTGTTACCCTCTTACCTGAGACTCTGCCTCTGGTTGGATTGACCTCGCCATATTTGTATGGTCTGTTATTGTAATAATAACCTGATGAATAACCATAATTATAGTATGGGTAGTATCCACCGCTATACCAGTATGGTCCCCAAGGATCGTAATATGATCCGTATGAGTAGTAGTAGTTATAGAAAAATGGATCTCTCCAGTAGTATGGAGAATATGCGTAATAACTCCAAGGTCTTTGGAATCTTGAGTAATATCTCCAACTCCAAGGGTTGTAACCCCACATCCAAGGTCTGTAATAGTCCCAGTCATCGTATCTGCTCTCTATATGGAGATTGATGGTGTAGTCGGGAGAATCAAACTTCCTTAAGAGCTCTTCGTATGAGATTGATTCATCTATTACCAGATATGTGTTCTCTTCATCAATGTTTATTGGTAAATCTACGGTGTTATTATCATCCATATAGATTACCTGAGCTTCTTTACCATTGACAATTATTGTTGAGGTTTGGGCTGTACGTTCTTTTAGATCCTGTAGTCTTGTATCTGTAGCAGATGAGATAACTATGGTTTTTTCAGGACCGGAGTATATTGCGTCATCAAATGCTGAAGACGCATATTGGCTGGATGTACCGCAAGAAGCTGCAATTAATCCTACTAAAGCCAATGCAAAAATGCTGTTTTTCATATCACACCTCCTGTGTTTTATTTTTTTTGTACTTTTGTGCCTTCATTGCAAATATAGTCAAAAATCGTACCATCTATAACAAATTAATTACCAAAAATGGCAAAAGAGATAAGCAACAGGGAGGATAATTATTCACTTTGGTATAATAACCTTGTAATTAAAGCAGATTTGGCAGAAAACTCAGCAGTTAGGGGCTGTATGGTGATCAAACCATATGGATATGCAATCTGGGAGAAGATGCAGGCTCAACTTGACAAAATGTTCAAGGAGACAGGCCACGTAAATGCTTATTTTCCGCTTTTTATACCTAAATCTTTTCTTAGCAAGGAGGCAGAGCACGTTGAAGGATTTGCCAAAGAGTGCGCTGTTGTTACTCATCACAGATTGATGACCAATCCAGATGGACCTGGTGTTGTTGTTGATCCAGACGCAAAACTTGAAGAGGAGCTTATTGTACGTCCCACATCTGAAACTATTATTTGGAGTACTTACAAAAACTGGATTAAGTCATACAGAGATCTTCCACTGCTTATTAATCAGTGGGCTAACGTTGTTAGATGGGAGATGCGAACACGACTTTTTCTTCGCACTGCCGAGTTTCTATGGCAGGAGGGACACACGGCACACGCCACTAGAGAGGAGGCAATAGAGGAGACTGAAAAGATGGTTCAGGTTTATGCTAAATTTGCCAGAGAGTTTATGGCGTTGCCTGTGATTGTTGGAGCTAAAAGTGAAAGTGAAAGATTTGCAGGAGCATTGGAAACGCTATGTATTGAGGCGCTTATGCAAGATGGGAAGGCATTACAAGCGGGTACATCACACTTCCTTGGCCAAAATTTTGCAAAGGCATTTGATGTTCAGTATCAAAGTAAAGAGGGATCTTTAGAGTATGTATGGGCCACCTCGTGGGGGGTTTCAACAAGACTTATGGGGGCACTCGTTATGGCCCACAGCGATAACAACGGACTGGTGCTTCCTCCAAAACTTGCTCCAATTCACGTTGTAATGGTTCCAATTTTCAAAACTGAAGAGGAGAGTGAGAGAATCTTGCTTAAGATGAAAGAGATTAAGGCGGGTCTGGATAAATTTGGAATAACATCAAAAATTGATGACAGGGATAACTTAAGATCAGGATTTAAATTTGCTGAATGGGAGCTTAAAGGTGTTCCTGTTAGAATTGCTATAGGGCCTAGAGATCTTGAAAACGGCACGGTTGAACTTGCCAGAAGAGACACTTTGACAAAGAGTTCAGTAGAGAGAGCCGGTGTTGAAGAGTATATTAAGAACCTTCTGGACGAAATTCAAGAAAATATCTATAACAAAGCCTATAAATTCCGTGAGGATAATACTTTTGAAGTAAACGACTGGGAGAGTTTTAAGGTTAAAATTGAGGAGGGAGGTTTTCTTTTGTGCCACTGGGATGGTACTGCAGAGACTGAAGAGAAGATTAAAAACGAAACCAAGGCTACAATAAGATGTATCCCAACAGAGAACATAAAAGAGGAAGAGGGCTTTTGTGTATTTTCAGGTAAACCTTCAAAAAGAAGAGTTATATTTGCTAGAGCATATTAAAAATTAAAATTTTAAGAGATGGCATCAGATTTACCGTCCCGACAGAAGGATATACTAGAGGGATTAAACCAAAAGTCAAGGATAAAAGTACACGTCTTTAATCAGACAATGGAGGTTTTTAACCAACTTAAAGATGTTCTTAGCGAAATGAGCAATGATCTTAATGATCTGCTTGAGGATGCAAATGGAAACGATAGAAGGGTTAGGCTTGAGTATAGAGATAGGGGGAAATTTGAGGCAGAGCTTAAGTTTGCAGATGATGTACTTATTTTTAGTATGCATTCAGATATATTTCAGTTTGACAGGGAGCACGCTGCCTGGAAAACAGATTTCCTAAAGGAGGACCCATCAAATTCATATTGTGGGATTATCAATGTTTACAACTTTCTTTCTGACTCGCTCAAGTATAACAGACAGGAGGACTTGGGCTATCTTGTAGCCAGAATTTTCGTGAATAAGGATAAGTATTTTATGGTAGAGGGTAAAAGACAACCAAAAAGGTCTGTCTCATCCTTTGGAAAGAAGCACTTAACAAAAGAGGAGCTTGTTTCAATTGTTGAGACATCTGTTATCTATACTCTCTCATTTGACCTTCTTGTTCCCCCGTTTGATCTGGTTAAGATGGCATCAGTTGAGCAGATAAACGACAAGATTGAAAGTGCAAAATTGCAAACAGGTAAGAGACTGGGTTATAAATACAATTCAGATGACGTCCTAGAGGACTGAAAAAGTTTTTTTAATTATGAGACAAAAAATTTCAATTTTATCGGTACTTCTGCTGCTCATTTTTTCATTCAGCGCAAAGGGGCAGGAGACTAAAAAAGAGGAATCTGAAATTAAATTAACTCCTCATCAACAGGTGGTTTTTGATATTGTTAAGAGTCTAGAAATTCCGGAACCGGTTACAAAAGCAGAGGAGCTGCCAAGTCCGTGGACAAAAGGAGCTCAATTTCAACTCGGTTTCTCTCAAATGTCACTAACAAACTGGGCTGCAGGCGGCTTTTCATCAGTTGCTCTTAATGCATATGTTAATATGTTTAATGGCTGGGCAGTTGACCAAATGTTCTGGGAGAACAGACTTCAGCTTGCCTGGGGATTTATTAACTCATTCGGTGATAAATTTAAAAAGAGCGACGATAAAATAATTTTCGATAGCAAATATGGCTATAAAGCTTTTAATAAGGTTTTTATCTCTGCTGCATTTAATTTCCGGTCTCAGTTCTCAAACTCTTTTAACTATCCGGCCTCGGGCGATAGGGTTCTTGTATCCGGACCATTTTCCCCAGCATATTTCTCATTTGGTATTGGTCTTGACTACAAACCGGCAAAGGTTCTTTCAATTAACTTTTCACCATTGACAAGTAATCTGGTAATTGTTTCCCAAGAGGCTTTGAGAACTAAATATGGAAATAGAATAGACCAACCGGCAAAACTTGAATTGGGTGCTCAGTTGAAATTTGATTATAAGCACCAACTTACAAAGGACTTACTAGTAGCCTCTAATCTAGTGCTATTCTCAGATTTCTTGAACAAACCACAGAACATTAAAATTTACTGGGATTTCTTTGTTGATGCAAAAATAAACAAATACTTCTCTACCAATATCAGAACAAATCTTATCTACGATGACAATATCCTCATTGCAGACAAAGATGGAGTATTGGCTAAACGAGTTCAGTTTAAGGAGATTCTTTCTGTGGGATTCTCTTACACATTTGGTCAAATAAAAAAATAGAGATATCATATGCTTCGGGAGAGGTTCAAAGAGAAAGTACTCTCTCTGGCTAAAAGGGGAGAGGTGGAATCAATTAGTGATTCTTCTGCTTTTCTTTTAGCTGTAAGCGGAGGCATTGATTCAATGACAATGGCTCATCTATTTTATGAGATAGGATATCCTTCATTTGCAGTAGCAACGGTTAATTTCTCACTCAGAGGAGAGGAGAGTGACGGAGACGAGAAGATGGTTCGTGATTGGTGCTCATCAAGGGGAATTGAGTGCTTTGTGCAAAAATTTGATACGCAGAGTTATGCTAAAGAGCACGGAATTTCAACACAGATGGCAGCAAGAGACCTGAGATATCAATGGTTTTCAACACTTTGCTCACAAAGAGGTTTCTCTAAACTTGCTATAGCTCACAATCTTAATGATAAAGCAGAAACACTTTTCATCAATTTACTTAGGGGGACAGGAATTAACGGACTCTCTTCTATTAGAGAGACAAGCCACCCTACAGGAGAGGGAATGACAGTAGTCAGGCCGATAATTGAATTCTCCAGAAGAGAGATAGAGGAGTTTGCCAAAAGTGAAAATATCCCTTATCGTAATGATCACACTAATTTTGAATCACACTATTCAAGGAATAAACTAAGGAATTTGGTTTTCCCAATATTTGAAGAGATCAATCCATCATTTCTTCAAACGATTGACAGGGAGATATCAATATTTACCCAAGCCGGAGACGTTATAAATGAGAGGCTTCAGGAGGTTAGAGAGAAGGTGCTTTCAATTATTACTGGGGGAGAGGAGAGTGCCAGAATTTCAATTCCTGCACTCAAGTTATTTAATAATTCTGAATTTTGGCTATATCTACTTCTTGAAGATTATGGTTTCTCTGCCTCAGTTGTAAAGGATATCCATAACTCATTGGAGTCTCAATCCGGTAAGTGCTTCTATTCATCTGATTATCAGGTTTTAAAAGATAGGAATTATCTGATAGTCAGATCTGTTGAAACAAAAATGCAACCAGGAAGGATCAATGATAAAGTCTCTCTTAAATTCTATGATATATATCCACTGTTTACTCCTATGGCTTCTGATAGAATCTTTTATCTTGATGCAGATTTAACCGGTTCAAATATACTCTTTAGAAAATGGAGAGCGGGAGATAAATTTACTCCCCTAGGAATGAATGGAAGAAAAAAAGTTAGTGATTACCTTACAGACTTAAAAAGAGACAGATTTCAAAAAGAGAACCGAATTGTCGCTACTACAGAAGATGATAAAATTATTTGCCTACTTGGGGAGCGTATCGATAATAACTATCGTATAACAAAATCAACCAAAAGAATTCTAGAAATTCTTTTGGTTGATTAAACCATTAAAGATAAATCTCTCTTTTATTAAAGAGCTATCTCCACATTATATGGTACCCTTGCCAGAGTCTTTATTCCGCTCTCCTTTTTTAAAGATTCGTAGGCTCTTTCAAGGAGTAATTCAGGTGAGGATAAAACTCTCGCGCTATTTTCAGTATTAGAGATTGTCTCCAATATTTTATCCATTTGAGATTTTATTACAGGATATTCTACGATTCTCCACCCTTCCAAACCAGCCATTGAAGCTGCACTATTTATTGCATCAATCAATCCTCCTCTCTCATCTGCAAGACCAATTCTGATAGCATCTGAACCTGACCAAATTCTGCCCTGTCCTACTGAATCAACTCTATCACTTGTCATTGATCTCCCTTTTGAAACGAGTTTAACGAAGTCTGTATATATATCTTCAACTGTGCTTTGAATGAATGCTACCTCTTTATTGTCTAAAGGTCTGTATCCATTCATCAAATCACTGTGACTATTTGTATTGACACTGGTTGAATATACCCGCAAATGCTTATTTAGTGCTTTTTGGCCATTTATAACCATACTAAAAACACCTATTGAGCC
>JAQVRQ010000063.1 GCA_028700975.1 Bacteroidales bacterium
ATATACTCGTATAAGGAGCTTGATAAACTAATTGGAATAAGATCAATTGTTGAAAAGTTTATTAAGAGGTAATCCTTAATATTTTAGTTAGTTTTCTAAAGCCTCTGGATATAACATCGGCTGAATATTTATAAAGAATCTTAAAAGTAAGCGATATGGTTCTTGGGTTTGCAACCCTAACCCAATTATCAGGAATAAGGTCTTTGGTATCAAGCTCTCTCATTTGAACGCCAAACCAATTTTTAGGTGCGACAACAATTTTATTAACATTTGGGTTGAGCCAGGCACCCCACCAACTAAATGTTGAATTGCTGATTATGTTGTGTGTGCAGTATGTCTGTAAATAGAGATCAATAACAGGAGGCTCGTCATCAATAAACAAATAATTATCCCCAATAAATTTCTTCTTACACCACTCAATATCGTCACTAATTATAAGATATCTCTTATCTCTGCCAAAGTAATTAATTGCTTTCTTGAAGTAGGGCATCTCACAAATTGGTTGCCTCAGAGGCCTTTTTAAATAGTCACCTCGTCTTACGTTTATTGAAATAATTTCATTTTTAAATATTTCACCATAACTCTCCTCTATATGTTTCTTGCTCTTATCGTCAATAGAAAACAATTCTGCAACAAGCTTTTTATCAAAGAACTTCTCGCTTTGATAGTAACCGCTTAAACGAATATTCTCAAAATATGGAACAGGAGAATAGCTAAAAGCAGGTTGGATGTATTCAACAGATTCTTCAGGGATTCCATTAGACATATTAATTTTTCTCAATATGTTCTCTTTGTATTGGTCAATATACTCAGCAAGAGTGATTCCCTCCGGGACAAGTTTGTCAATAACGCAACCCTGGTAATTTGTGTTATGCTTTTTGGCTAGAGATGCTCCAGCTGCTATTTGAAATAATAAATTACCAATTCTGTCTGTTAAAGTAGAGTAAACCATAGTCTAAATTAGATATATGCATTTATAAATATATGACTAAAAATCTTAACTTTGATTTGGTGTTGATTAATTTTCTAACAAATGAAAGCACTTTTTCTTCATTTCTTTGATTTTGCCGAACATAGTGGGATTAGCAAAAAAATTATTGCTCAGATAAATGCTCTTAAATCTAATGATATTGAGACTGATTTATGCTATCTGAATATCGATAAAAATGGAGTACAGAGAAGAGTATGCGGAGATTTTACTATTGATAATTTTGGAAATTCATTTTCAGCAAAATTTGTTAAGTGGTTCAAATTCAGCAATCTCACTAATTTTATAATTGAAAATAACTATAATTTTCTTTATATCAGGAGCTTTTATAACACTACTCCTCAATTGCTTCAGATGTTGAAGAAAATTAACCAAGCAGGTGTTAAAATAATTATTGAGTTTCCAACATATCCGTATGATAATGAAATCAAGGGAGCGGAATTAAAAACAAGATTAATATTCTTTGTTAACAGACTCTTAAGACATAGATTAAAAAAATATGTACATAGAGCCGTTACATTTTCAGGAGCAGATGAAATTCATGGCATTAAAACCATTAATATTTCAAATGGGATTGAATTTGAGAGTATTAAGCTTAAGTCAATCTCTCATAATAGAACATCAGTAAATCTAATTGGAGTAGCGGAGGTTCATTTATGGCATGGTTATGATAGGGTGATTAACGGTATCGCTGAATACTACTCAGTTAACAGAGAGAAAAAAGTTTATTTTAATATCGTTGGAGATGGAGATACCGGTGAGACAGAAAGATTAAAATCTCTAGTCAGAACTCTTAATTTAGAGGAGTATGTTAAGTTTTCCGGATACCTATCCGGTTCAGACCTAGATGATGCTTTTGATAATGCAGATTTTGGAATTGCAAGTCTTGCCAGACACAGAACGAACATTTCTGCCATTAAAACATTAAAAAATAGAGAGTATGCTGCCAGGGGAATCCCATTTATCTTTTCTGAAGATGATAGTGATTTTAATGGTATGCCATATGTCATAAAGGCAACTCCAGACGAATCATCTGTTGATATCAATATGATTCTCCAATTTCTCTCGGGTTTTTCAATGGAACCATCGGAGATTAGAGATAGTATAACAGATAAATTATCGTGGAGGATTCAGATGAGGGAGGTTTTAAATAATATATAATTTATATGGAGATTAAAATATTATTCTGGGCTCTTTTATTTATTGTATTCTATACTTATTTGGGCTATGGAATTCTACTTTACTTGATAGTAAAGATGAAGGAGGGAACAAAAAAGTTGTCAAATTCTCGTATGGATAAAGAGCCTCCTCACATTACCTTATTAGTTGCCGCCTATAATGAAGAGGATGTTGCTCAAGAGAAGATTGAAAATTCATTAGCGCTGGATTATCCTAAGGAGAAGCTTCATCTTATGTGGGTTACAGATGGGAGTACAGATAATACAAATGCTATAATAGAGAGATATCCTAGTATAGAGCTATTGCATCAAGAGAGAAGGGAGGGGAAAAGCGCTGCTGTAAACAGAGCAATTCCGTATATTAAGACACCTATAGTTGTCTTTTCAGATGCAAACGCAATGTTAAATAGAGAGGCTATTAATGAAATTGTGAATGCCTTTAGAGATCCAATCGTAGGGTGTGTTGCCGGTGAAAAAAAGGTGTTGTACAAGGAGAGAGACTCTGCTTCTTCAAGTGGTGAAGGGATCTATTGGAAATATGAATCATTTCTTAAAGAGTTGGACTCAAGATTATATAGTGCAGTAGGAGCAGCTGGCGAACTCTATGCAATAAGGACAGAGTTATATAACAATATTGAAAAAAGCGTTTTACTAGATGATTTCATACTATCTATGAGAATTGCAATGAGGGGATATAAAATTAAATATTGCAAGAACGCTTATGCTACTGAGTATGGTGCAATGGATATGAAAGAGGAGGCTAAAAGGAAGGTCAGGATATCGGCCGGAGGTATTCAGTCTGTTATTATGTTAAGAGCTTTATTGAATATTTTTAAATACAGATTATTATCGTTTCAATATATCTCTCATAGAGTGCTGAGATGGACAATAACACCTGTAGCTCTGTTCCTGCTTCTTCCTTTGAATATTGCTATTGTTTTCCTTACAGAGAGTCCATTATACTTATTTATGCTTATAATCCATTTGTTGTTTTATTTTATCTCAATAACAGGATATTTTCTTGCAGAAAAAAACATAAAGGTAAAATTGTTCTTTATCCCGTATTATTTTATGTTTATGAATTATAGTGTAATAAGAGGAGTTGGATATTTATACAAAAAGAGAGGAAGTGGGGTATGGGAAAAGTCTAAACGAGCAAAAATAGCGAAATGATGAAAGAGAGAATTTATAAATGGTTAAACAATAATCAGGGGGTTAAGAAGTGGATGCACAGCATTATGGTGGATCCTATAAGGACAAGACCCAGACTGTGGTTAAGAGTTCTAATGATTTTTTACACCAAGAGAGGAAGGGGGTCGATAATTTACTCAAACGTAAGAAAGGATATTGTTCCATTTAACATATTCTCCTTAGGTAAAAAATCTGTTGTAGAGAGTTTTTCTGTAATCAATAATATGGTTGGAGATGTTAACATTGGAGATTCCACAAGAATAGGCATAGGCAATACAATTATTGGCCCTGTAACAATTGGAGACAATGTTATGCTTGCGCAAAATGTAGTAATATCCGGAATTGACCATATTTATCAAAATGTCGAAGACCCAATTTCAGCTCAAGGTGTTGCTTCAGCTATGGTGCTGATATCTAATGATTCTTGGATTGGAGCTAACTCTGTAATAACAAAAGGAGTTAAGATAGGGAAACACTCTATTGTGGCAGCAGGAAGTGTTGTAAAGAGAGATGTTGATGATTTTACAATTGTCGCAGGTAATCCTGCAAAACCGGTAAAAAGATATGATACATTAAAATCAATTTGGGAAAAGGTTTAAGAGATGAAGGCATATGTATATAACAAGGATTATCTTAAGGTTAGAAAGGGTCTTAAGGTATTGGAGGTTGGACCTGGAAACAATCCAACTAAAAGAGCCGATGTTTTAATTGAAAAATTTGTTCAAGATAATACCCACAGAAGAGGTGATTTGAAAATTTTCAAACACCAGAAGCTCGTTCAGGCAGATGGAGAAAATATACCTTTTAAGAATGGAGAGTTTGATTTTGTTGTATGTAGCCACGTAATTGAGCATACAAATAATCCTGTTCAGTTTATGGAGGAGCAGTTCAGAGTTGCCGGCAGAGGTTATCTTGAAGCTCCAAGTTTGTTTGGAGAATTTTTAGCACCAAAAGATTCTCATAAGTGGGTCTCTTTATTTATTGACAATAAATTAGTGATGTATGAAAAATCAAAGCTTCCATACGATTTTTCCCCTGATTTTGGAGATATATATTTAAATCATATGCCATATCAATCCCTGTTATACAGATTGCTTGAGATGTCAACGCAGAATTTTATGTCTGTAAAAATAGTGTGGCAAGAGAGATTTGAGATATTATTAAATCCGGAAGATGACTACTATAAATCATTTTTTAGTAATAAGATTACTCAGATGCAGGCAGAAAAGCTTTTTCCGAAAAAGGGGGTTTTATCACAAATATGTAATGTTGTTACAACCTTCAATCGGTTTCTTATTGCTAAATTGAAGCAGAAATTATTTGGTAATCCGCCATTAGATTATGAAGAATATATGAAGCTATATGGATCATAAACCAAAAGTAAGTGTTATAATACCAGTTTATAACACAGCCAATTATCTTGTAGAGTGTCTAGATTCTCTCTTAGGTCAATCGTTATCAGATTTTGAAGTATTAATAATGGACGATGGCTCTACTGACAATAGCAATGAGATTCTGGAGGGATATCGAAACAGAGATAGTAGGATACAATTATTTCATCAGAGTAACAGCGGTCAGTCAGTTGCAAGAAATTTTTTGATCAACCTTGCCAAGGGTGAGTATATCTACTTTATGGATAGTGATGATATTCTTGTTAATGAGGCTATGAAATCTTGCTATGAACGGGCAAAACTAGAGAATCTTGATATTGTTACATTTGATGCAGATATAATCTATGAGGGAAATCAAACGCCTTTAAGCTATGATTATCATAGGAGTGGATTAATTCCTAAGAAGACTCTTAAAGGTGACGAAATGTTTCAAATTACTGTTAAAAATGGTTCTTATAGAGCGGCTCCTTGGTTATTGTTTGTTAAAAGAGAGACTTTGGTAGCATCAGGTGTGAGATTCTTCCCGGGAATTATTCACGAAGACGAACTTTTTACACCTCAGTTATATATAGCAGCAAATAGAGTCTCTTATATTCCTCAAATCTTCTTTATAAGAAGAGTAAGAGCAAGTTCAACTATGACAAAAAGCTTTTCTGAAAAAAATTTCTATGGATATATGACAGTTATATCTGAACTATCAACCTTATCAAAGAATCTAGGTAGTGATAACAGAGGTGCTCTTAGAATTATTATTAGAGATGTCCTTTCAGTAGTTGCCTATAACTCAAATTCTCTCAACGGAGAGATGAGAAGATCTCTTCTTAGATCAATTTTTAAAGAAAATTTTTTATTTGAAATTCCGTTTAAGAGCCTCTTTATTCTATTATTCCCCTTTTCAAAAAGCGTAAATAAAGGATTAAAAAAGAGGATTGTTAGTTGACATAGTTGAAATTATGTCTTGTGTACAAACTATCAATTATTGGATTTTTAAACCATTCAACACCAACCTCACCACCAGCTTCTGCCCAAGTTTTAAAGTTTGGATAAGCATTATATATCTTAACAAATTCCTGAGGATGACGTATAGATTTTGGACTTAAAACCGCCCAGACCCAATTGTCAACAGTTGAGAAATCACTTTTAGGACGAGTACTTAGAAAGTATTGGATAGTAAATTTATTTGTTGGCTTCTGACCTTTAAAATGTACCTCTTTTCCACGTGTATCAAATACAGCAAAAATATCAACATTAACCTTTCCCTCCATCAAAGAATCTAAAAGAGTGTAGTTTGAAAAATGAATTTTTTGATTTGAATTGAATTCTGCTGTTACAGAGAACTTCTCTACGGGAGAATAGGAGTCAATATTTCTCACATTTAGGAATAGATCCACGTCATTATCAATATGTGCTCTGAGGTTTCCCGTTAATGGTATAACTTGAGAAGTTGTTATCCCCTCTTCCGGGTAGTAAACACTTCCTGAATTTGATGTTGCAAAGAGAGGCGCCAAATTTGGATTTGAAGTGTGATATATTTCAGATACAATATCTGCATATGGATTAGATCTAATTGATGCAGCCAATCCAATCAGATTATAGGAACTACCAATAGCTCTTGGTTCAACATTAAATCTAATTCCCAATACCCTTCCTTGATTATCAAGAAAATACTCAATATTTATTCCTACAACAACATCATTCATATCCATATCTCCTTTAGATGGAAAGAGATCTTCATACATTATTGTAGCATATTTGTTTTTGGCAGGGAAGTATATTGTCTGCTTATGATTTCCGGATATTGCTTTGGTTTCAGGTATTGCAGCCTCATCCTTAATATCAAAGGTAGAGCCGATAGCAGTTGCTATTTGATATAGTCCGGCTGGTATAAATGATGCAACAGTATCTCCTGATTCGTTTGTTATAGTAGAAAGATTCGCAATATCAACCTCTTTATACTCTATCGTTTTCCAGTCAAAGTCTGCAGGAACATCTAAAACTTTCACATAAGTATCCTCAGGAAATTTCATACAAGATGTCACTTGTATCATAAGGGTAATAAGAATAACCCATTTAATGGTACCCTTTAATCTATATAGTTGAAATCCCAATTTGTATATAAACTATCTAAAATTTTTACTCCGTACCAGTTGGTAAAGTCCTGATCTGTTAACCAATTATTGAATTGAGGGTATGCATTGTTAATTTTTGCCATCTCAATTGGATGCCTAACAGATTTATCACTTAAAATTGCCCAGACCCAATTGTCTTCACTTGATGAAAAATCTCTTCTCCCAGTAACTTTATACAAAGTTGTGTCAAAAAGCTGAGACGGGGTCTGATATTTAAAATGTACCTCTTTACTTCTAATTCCAAATGTAGCAAAGATGGATATGTTTACTTTCGTTGCAATAGTCTCTTCTAGAAATGTAATATCAGCATATTTAACAAGTGGCTTCTTAAACAATATTTTCACTGTGAAATTATGAGCCTCAACAAATGTACCAAAATTATACACATTGAAAAAATTTGAAGCAGGATTATTAATAAAAAGAGATCTGAAATTACCAGTAAAAGGAATTACCTTATTAGCCCCGTTTTCTGCAGGGTCGGGCAGGAAGTAGCCAATCTTTGGATCAATTGTAAAGATGTTTAATATATCACTATGATCTGTTGTAATAGTTGAGAGAGTTGAACTAGATCTTGAAATATTATAAAGTTGGGCATTTTTACCGGAAAAATAGGCTGCTATTCCAATATTATCGTAAGTGCTACCAACTGCTCGTGGTTCAATGCTGAAATGCGTTGCAACCAGCTCAGACTTTTTATTTAATTCATAAACAATGTTTAAGCCAAAAACAATATCGTTCATATCTCTATCTCCGGGATATGGAAAGAGATCTTCAAACATAACTGTTGCATATTTATTCTGAGCCGGAAAATAAATGGCACTATTACCTGGGGATAGCGTTATATCAGCTTTAGTGATAACTCCAGAGGCAGACTCAGTATAAGATTTAACAACAATTAGCGAACTTCCTTTTCCTACATATAGGTTGTAATCACCCGCCTCTAAGTTTGAGGCTATGGTGTCCCCGTCTTGATTTAAAACAGAAAAAGTATATGGAGCCGATACCTTTTGTATCTCAATGGTTTTCCAATCAAAAGTTGATAAGGCCGAAGGCTTTTCAACCTCCTTTTTAGATTCGTTCTGCGGCGGAAACTTTACGCAAGAGAGAGTCATTAGGAGAATTGGAATAAATATTAAATTTGCTTTCATAATCTAATGGTTAAATAATCTAACATCCAGTTAATTATTTAGTATTCTTTACTATTGTTGCCAAATATAGAAAAATTTATTACAATTGCAATATTTTATTAGGGGATATTGATACAATTGATTATATGGTGATATTGATTGTTGATTTGAAATACTCATTTTTATTAATAAACTGTATATTTGAATACCAAAATTAACATACTATGAAGAAAACTTTAATTACACTTACTATTCTTCTTGCTATGCCATTTATGGCCAAGGCATTTGGATTTGGAGAGAATCAGCCTTCTCCTAAAATGAACTTTTACGGCATAGATTTTACTTTAGT